>NZ_MCWZ01000331.1:0-23326 GCF_002877365.1 Vibrio sp. 10N.261.55.A7 | reverse complement strand
GTCGTGCGCACTCGTAAAGGCGTTCGTCGTCCAGACGGTTCTGTCATTCGCTTCGACGGAAATGCTTGTGTATTGTTGAACGACACTACTGAGCAACCAGTCGGCACACGTATCTTTGGTCCTGTGACTCGTGAACTTCGTAATGCGAAATTCATGAAAATTGTGTCACTTGCACCAGAAGTTCTGTAAGGAGCGGCAACATGGCAGCTAAAATCCGTCGTAATGACGAAGTAATCGTTCTTGCTGGTAAAGATAAAGGCAAGAAAGGTAAAGTAACTAAGGTTTTGGTTACTGGTAAACTGATCGTTGAAGGTATCAACCTTGTTAAAAAACACCAAAAGCCTGTACCGGCTCTAGGTCAACAAGGTGGCATCGTTGAACAAGAAGCAGCTATTGATGCTTCTAACGTTGCAGTCTTTAACGCGGCTACTGGTAAAGCAGACCGTATCGGATTCCGTATCGAAGATGGCAAGAAAGTTCGTTTCTTCAAGTCTAACGGCGAAACCGTTTCTAACTAATTAGAATGTAATTTGGAGTTCTACTATGGCGAAACTGCATGATTACTACAAGTCGTCTGTAGTCGCTGAACTGACCAAAGAGTTCAGCTACTCAAGCGTCATGCAAGTCCCTAGGATTGAGAAAATCACCCTAAACATGGGCGTTGGTGAAGCAATCAACGATAAGAAACTGCTGGAAAACGCAGCTGCTGATATGGCAACGATCTCTGGTCAAAAGCCACTTATCACTAAAGCGCGTAAATCTGTTGCAGGTTTCAAAATTCGTGAAGGCTACCCAATTGGTTGTAAAGTAACCTTACGTGGCGAACGTATGTGGGAGTTTCTTGAGCGTTTAATCTCAATTGCTCTTCCGCGTGTACGTGACTTCCGTGGTGTTAGCGCTAAGTCTTTTGACGGACGCGGTAACTACAGCATGGGCGTTCGCGAGCAAATCATCTTCCCGGAAATCGACTACGATAAAGTAGATCGAGTACGTGGTCTTGATATTACTATCACGACTTCTGCTAAATCCGATGAGGAAGGGCGCGCTCTGCTAACTGCATTTAACTTCCCATTCCGTAAGTAAGGTGAAGGGTTACTGTTATGGCTAAACAATCAATGAAAGCACGTGAAGCTAAACGTGCAAAACTAGTAGCACAATTCGCTGAAAAGCGTTCTGCGCTAAAAGTTATCATTAGCGATGTAAACGCATCAGAAGAAGATCGTTGGAACGCAGTTCTAAAACTGCAGGCTCTTCCACGTGATTCAAGTGCATCTCGTCAGCGCAACCGTTGCAACCAAACTGGTCGTCCACACGGTTACCTGCGTAAGTTCGGTCTAAGCCGTATTAAAGTTCGTGAAGCTTGCATGAAAGGCGAGATTCCTGGACTTCGTAAGGCTAGCTGGTAATTGCTACTTAATCATTTGGAGTAAATCATATGAGCATGCAAGATCCGATTTCGGATATGCTGACCCGAGTACGTAACGGTCAGGCAGCAAATAAAGTTGCTGTTAAAATGCCTTCTTCAAAGCTTAAAGTTGCAATTGCTGCACTACTAAAAGCTGAAGGTTACGTCGCTGACTTCGCTGTAAACAGCGAATCAAAACCAGAGCTAGAAGTTACGCTTAAGTACTTCCAAGCTAAACCAGTAATTGAGCAAATCCAACGTGTTTCACGTCCTGGCCTGCGCGTCTACAAGAATAAAGACTCGCTTCCGTCAGTGATGGGTGGACTTGGTATTGCTGTTGTTTCCACTTCCAAAGGTCTTATGACCGATCGTGCTGCTCGTAAAGCCGGTCTTGGTGGTGAAATCATCTGTTACGTCGCTTAATAGGAGTAGACTATGTCTCGTGTTGCTAAAGCACCTGTCGCTATTCCAGCTGGCGTAGAGGTGAAACTAAATGGCCAAGAGATCACTGTAAAAGGTGGTAAGGGTGAGCTAACTCGCGTTCTAAACAACGCTGTAGTTATCGCACAGGAAGAAAACAACCTAACTTTCGGTCCACGCGAAGGTGTTTCTAACGCTTGGGCACAAGCAGGTACTGCTCGTGCACTCGTTAACAACATGGTTGTTGGTGTTACTGTAGGCTTCACTAAGAAGCTAACTCTTAAAGGTGTAGGTTACCGTGCTGCTATGAAAGGCAATGCTGTAGGCCTAACCCTTGGCTTCTCCCATCCAGTAGAGCATGCTCTTCCGGAAGGTATTAAGGCTGAATGTCCTAGCCAAACTGAGATCGTTATTACTGGTTGCGATAAGCAATTAGTTGGTCAAGTTGCAGCGGATATTCGTTCTTATCGTGAACCTGAACCTTATAAAGGTAAGGGTGTTCGTTACGCCGATGAAATCGTGCGTACTAAAGAAGCTAAGAAGAAGTAAGGTAACACTATGGATAAGAAAGCATCTCGCATCCGTCGTGCTACACGCGCACGTCGTAAGATTGCAGAACTGGGTGCAACTCGCCTAGTAATACACCGTACTCCTCGTCACGTGTACGCTCAGGTTATCGCGTCTAATGGCTCTGAAGTTATTGCTGCAGCGTCTACTGTAGAAAAAGCGGTCCGTGAGCAAATTAAGAACACTGGTAACATCGATGCAGCACAAGCAGTAGGTAAAGCTATTGCAGAGCGCGCTATTGAAAAAGGCGTAGCTTCAGTTGCATTTGATCGTTCTGGTTTCCAATACCACGGTCGAGTAGCGGCGCTAGCAGAATCTGCTCGCGAAGCTGGTCTGAAATTCTAAGGTAGGGTTGGAAGATGGCTAAAGAACAACAACAAGCGAATGATTTGCAAGAAAAATTGATCGCAGTTAACCGTGTTTCTAAAACGGTTAAAGGTGGTCGAATCATGAGCTTCACTGCACTAACAGTAGTTGGTGACGGTAATGGTCGCATTGGTTTCGGTTACGGCAAAGCTCGTGAAGTACCTGCTGCGATTCAAAAAGCAATGGAAAAAGCGCGTCGTAACATGGTTACTATCGCACTTAACGAAGGCACTCTTCACCACGCGGTGAAAGGTCGTCACTCGGGCTCTAAAGTTTACATGCAACCTGCAGCAGAAGGTACTGGTGTTATCGCCGGTGGTGCAATGCGTGCAGTACTTGAAGTTGCTGGTGTACACAACGTACTTGCGAAAGCGTACGGTTCTACAAACCCAATCAACGTTGTTCGCGCAACTGTTGCTGGTCTAGTAGATGTTAAGTCGCCAGAAATGGTTGCTGCTAAGCGTGGTCTAACTGTTGAAAGTATTTCGGAGTAGAACACAATGGCAACTATTAAAGTAACTCAAACTAAAAGCTCAATTGGTCGTCTACCTAAGCATAAAGCATGCTTAAAAGGTTTAGGCCTTCGTCGCATCAACCATACAGTAGAACTTGAAGATACTCCGTGCATTCGCGGTATGATCAACAAGGTTTACTACATGGTTAAGATTGAGGAGTAATCAGAATGCGTTTGAATACTCTATCACCGGCTGCGGGTTCTAAACCTTCTAAGAAGCGTTTAGGTCGTGGTATCGGTTCTGGCCTTGGTAAAACAGGTGGCCGTGGTCACAAAGGTCAAAAGTCACGTTCTGGCGGCTCTGTTCGTCCAGGTTTTGAAGGCGGTCAAATGCCTTTGAAACAACGTCTACCAAAATTCGGTTTCACTTCTCGCAAGAGCCTAGTGTCTGCTGAAGTTCGTCTAGCTGAGCTAGCGAAAGTAACTGGTGACGTTGTTGATCTTAACAGCCTTAAAGCTGCTAACGTCATCACTAAGAACATCGAATTTGCAAAAATCGTTCTTTCTGGTGAAATTGGTAAAGCGGTAACTGTTAAAGGTCTACGCGTGACTAAAGGCGCTAAAGCTGCAATCGAAGCTGCAGGCGGTAAAATCGAGGAATAATCTCGAGGAACGAGGTACAGATGGCTAAGAAACCAGGACAAGATTTTCGTAGTGCTCAGAGCGGCTTAAGTGAACTGAAGTCGCGCTTATTATTCGTAATTGGTGCACTTTTAGTATTCCGAGCCGGCTCTTTTGTGCCGATTCCTGGTATTGACGCAGCTGTACTTGCCGATTTGTTCGATCAGCAAAAAGGTACCATCGTTGAAATGTTTAACATGTTCTCCGGTGGTGCTCTTGAGCGTGCATCTATATTAGCGTTGGGCATCATGCCGTATATTTCGGCATCTATTGTTGTCCAATTGCTAACTGTAGTTCATCCAGCGTTAGCCGAACTCAAGAAAGAGGGTGAAGCAGGCCGTCGTAAGATAAGCCAATATACGCGTTATGGCACGCTTGTACTTGCAACATTCCAAGGCATAGGTATTGCAACTGGCCTACCAAACATGGTCGATAATCTGGTTGTTATCAACCAAACCATGTTTACGCTAATTGCTACCGTAAGTTTAGTAACCGGCACCATGTTCTTAATGTGGTTAGGTGAACAAATTACTGAGCGTGGAATTGGTAATGGTATCTCGTTACTAATATTTGCAGGTATTGTTGCTGGGTTGCCTTCGGCAATCGGACAAACAATTGAGCAAGCGCGTCAAGGTGAATTGCACGTACTTCTTCTTTTGTTGATTGCAGTATTGTCTTTTGCTGTTATTTACTTCGTAGTTTTCATGGAGCGTGGTCAACGTCGTATCGTCGTTAACTATGCAAAGCGTCAACAAGGTCGTAAAGTTTTTGCAGCACAAAGCTCTCACTTGCCACTTAAGATTAATATGGCAGGTGTAATACCAGCAATCTTTGCATCAAGCATCATTTTGTTCCCAGGAACATTAGCACAATGGTTTGGTCAAAATGGCGAGAGCAGCGCATTCGGTTGGTTAACTGATGTGTCTTTGGCTCTTAGTCCAGGTCAACCTTTGTACGTAATGCTTTATGCAGCAGCGATAATTTTCTTCTGTTTCTTTTACACGGCGTTGGTTTTCAATCCGCGTGAAACAGCAGATAATTTGAAGAAGTCTGGTGCATTCGTACCCGGTATCCGCCCAGGTGAGCAGACAGCGAAATACATTGATAAAGTTATGACTAGATTAACCCTAGCGGGTGCTCTATATATTACCTTTATCTGTCTGATTCCTGAGTTCATGATGGTCGCGTGGAACGTACGTTTCTACTTCGGCGGTACATCACTACTTATTGTAGTTGTTGTTATCATGGACTTTATGGCACAAGTACAGACTCATCTGATGTCACAACAGTATGATTCTGTGTTGAAGAAAGCAAATCTGAAGGGCTACGGTCGTTAATACGACTTTAGACTGAAGATTTCATTTACGGAGTTTAGCAATGAAAGTTCGTGCTTCCGTTAAAAAAATCTGCCGTAACTGTAAAGTTATCAAGCGTAACGGTGTCGTTCGCGTGATTTGCAGTGAGCCAAAGCATAAACAACGCCAAGGCTAATTAGCAGAATTTTTTACTTGTAAAATTAGGTAGCGTCGAGTATATTCCTCGGCCTACCTTTTGCGTGCAAAAGAAGTAGTATGCCGCAGCGTATCCTCACGGGCTCTGCTGCGGATAATTCTTTATTAAAGTACTAGGAGTGAATAGTGGCCCGTATAGCAGGCATTAACATTCCTGATCAAAAACACGCTGTAATTGCTTTAACAGCAATTTTCGGCATCGGTAAAACTCGTTCTCAAGCTATTCTAGCTGAAGCGGGTATTGCTGAAGATGTTAAGATCAGTGAACTAACTGAAGAACAGATCGATCAACTGCGTGATGGTGTAGCTAAGTACACTGTAGAAGGTGATCTACGTCGTGAAGTATCGATGAACATCAAGCGTCTTATGGACCTTGGCTGTTACCGCGGTCTTCGTCATCGTCGCAGTCTACCACTACGTGGACAGCGTACTAAAACCAACGCTCGCACCCGTAAGGGTCCGCGCAAGCCGATCAAGAAATAGTCGGATAAGGTAGAGTACAATGGCAAAACAACCAACTCGCGCTCGTAAGCGCGTACGCAAGCAAGTAGCTGATGGCGTAGCGCACATCCATGCTTCTTTTAATAATACAATCGTAACTATCACAGATCGCCAAGGCAATGCTCTTGCTTGGGCTACTGCTGGTGGTTCTGGTTTCCGCGGTTCTCGTAAATCTACTCCGTTCGCTGCACAAGTTGCTGCTGAACGTTGTGCCGAAATGGCAAAAGAATACGGTCTTAAGAACTTGGAAGTTATGGTTAAGGGTCCAGGTCCAGGTCGTGAATCTACTGTTCGCGCACTGAACGCTGCTGGTTACCGCATTACGAATATCGTTGATGCGACACCAATCCCTCATAACGGTTGTCGTCCACCTAAGAAACGTCGCGTTTAAGTTTCGTTTTTAGGAATATTGGAGAAGAATCATGGCTAGATATTTGGGTCCTAAGCTTAAGCTTAGCCGTCGCGAAGGTACTGACTTATTTCTTAAGTCTGGTGTCCGTGCGATCGATACCAAGTGTAAAATTGATAACGCACCAGGTGTACACGGCGCTCGTCGCGGTCGTCTGTCTGAGTATGGCGTTCAGCTTCGTGAGAAGCAAAAAGTTCGTCGTATCTACGGCGTTCTAGAAAAACAATTCCGTAACTACTACAAAGAAGCTGCTCGCCTTAAAGGCAACACAGGTGCAAACCTACTTCAGCTTCTAGAAGGTCGTCTTGATAACGTTGTTTACCGTATGGGCTTTGGCGCTACTCGTGCTGAATCTCGTCAACTAGTTAGCCACAAAGCTATCCTAGTTAACGGTAACGTTGTAAACGTTCCTTCATTCAAAGTTTCGGCTAACGACGTTGTTTCAATTCGCGAGAAAGCTAAAAAGCAAGCTCGTGTAACTGCTGCTCTAGAAGTTGCAGGTCAACGTGAGAAACCAACTTGGATTGAAGTAGATGCTGGCACAATGGAAGGTACATTCAAGCGTATGCCTGAGCGTTCTGATCTATCAGCTGACATCAACGAACAATTGATCGTCGAGCTTTACTCTAAGTAAGGTTTAAACTAAAGAGAGGACACAATGCAGGGTTCTGTAACAGAATTTCTTAAGCCACGTCTTGTTGACATCGAACAGATCAACACGACACACGCAAAAGTAACTCTTGAGCCGTTAGAGCGTGGTTTCGGTCATACTCTGGGTAATGCTCTTCGCCGCATTCTTCTATCTTCTATGCCAGGTTGTGCTGTAACAGAAGTTGAGATTGAAGGCGTATTACACGAATACAGCACCAAAGAAGGTGTACAAGAAGATATCCTTGAGATTCTTCTTAACCTGAAAGGTCTAGCTGTTCGCGTTGCCGAAGGCAAAGATGAAGTGTTTATTACACTGAACAAATCAGGCTCAGGCCCTGTGGTTGCAGGTGACATCACCCATGATGGTGATGTAGAGGTCGTAAACCCTGAACACGTTATTTGTCACCTTACGGATGACAATGCTGAGATCGCTATGCGTATCAAAGTTGAACGTGGTCGTGGTTACGTTCCAGCTTCCGCTCGTATCCATACTGAAGAAGATGAGCGTCCAATCGGTCGTTTACTTGTTGATGCAACTTACAGCCCAGTAGACAAAATTGCCTACTCTGTAGATGCAGCACGTGTAGAACAACGTACTGACTTAGACAAGCTTGTTATCGATATGGAAACGAACGGTACTCTTGAACCTGAGGAAGCAATCCGTCGTGCAGCTACTATTTTAGCTGAACAACTGGATGCATTCGTAGATCTTCGTGATGTACGTGTTCCTGAGGAGAAGGAAGAGAAGCCAGAATTCGATCCTATCCTACTGCGTCCTGTAGACGATCTTGAACTAACAGTTCGCTCTGCTAACTGTTTGAAAGCAGAAGCGATTCACTACATCGGTGATCTTGTACAGCGTACTGAGGTTGAGCTACTTAAAACGCCAAACCTTGGTAAGAAATCTCTTACAGAGATTAAAGACGTACTTGCATCACGTGGTCTTTCTCTGGGCATGCGCCTAGAAAATTGGCCGCCAGCGTCTATCGCTGAAGATTAATCGATATTAGTTAGAAGGATTAGGTCATGCGCCATCGTAAGAGTGGTCGTCAACTCAACCGCAACAGCTCACATCGTAAAGCGATGTTCAGCAATATGGCATGCTCTCTAGTTAGTCATGAAGTTATCAAGACTACATTGCCTAAAGCAAAAGAGCTTCGTCGCGTCGTTGAGCCTTTGATTACGCTAGCTAAAACGGATAGCGTTGCTAACCGTCGCTTAGCATTTGCACGTACTCGTGATAACGAAGTAGTTGCAAAACTGTTTAACGAACTAGGTCCACGTTTTGCTGCCCGTCAAGGCGGTTACACTCGTATCCTAAAAGCTGGTTTCCGTACTGGTGATAAAGCTCCAATGGCTTACATTGAGCTTGTAGATCGCCCAGTAGCAGAAGAAGCAGCTGAGTAAGAGTTCGATTGAACTTAAAAAGCCGAGCAATAGCTCGGCTTTTTTGTGCCTGCTATTTAGCAACAGCGTATGAAGCGATTGATAAAGTTTGAACAGATACAAAAAAGGCTAGCATTCGCTAACCTTTATAATTTTCAAAACTTGTTTAGTTTTTGAAGAACAATCGATTAAAGAATCGCTAGAAGTTCTACTTCAAATACTAGAGCAGCAAATGGTGGGATTGCAGCACCTGCGCCACGCTCACCGTATGCAAGGTCTTGAGGAATGTATAATTTCCATTTAGAACCTACAGGCATTAGTTGAAGAGCTTCAACCCAGCCTTTGATTACGCCAGTTACTGGGAATTCTGCTGGTTCGCCACGTGAAACAGAGCTGTCAAATACAGTGCCGTCTGTTAGTTCACCGTGGTAGTGAACACGAACTTGCTTGTCTGAATTCGGAACTTCACCAGTACCTTCAGTTAGGATCTCGTACTGTAGACCAGACTCAAGTACCGTTACTTCTGAACGTAGCGCATTGTCAGCTAAGAATGCTTCACTATCAGCAGATGCTGCTTTTGCAACTTCAGCACGTGCAGATTCTGCGCGAGTGTGCAGTTCTTGAAGCGCGTTGTTGATCTCATCAATCTCGATAGCTGGCATATCACCAGTTAGAGCCGTCGCAATACCAGCCGCGATAGCATCAACGTTTAAGCCTTCAAGACCAGAACCTGCAAGTTGTTGACCCATTTGTAGACCAATACCGTAGCTTGCTTTTTGTTCTACAGTTTCTAATTTTACGTCAGACATTAATGTCACTCTTATGTTAGAGAAATTTAAGGCGTACAGGATACCAGTTAACGATTCAGGTTTAAACGGGTTCGGAGAAACCTATATTGTTAACAAGCACAATGTGAGCTTTATCTTACATCAGGATAATATTTGTAAGAATTCACTGCTGAATGACGTTGGTTGTACAAATAATATATACTCAATCACCACTGATTTTTATACTATGGTTACTCAGTTTGGGAGATGGATGCTAGATGAATCGCCGTAAAAAGAAGCCACAGAAAACCGATTACTTTGAGTTAGCAGTGACACGATTAAAGAAATTCGATGGGCAGAAATATAAGCAGCAAGCGATTTTACTTTGGAACCAATTACCAAGGTTGCATCAACGTGCTTTGATGATTGTTTTTCCTCTTGTGGTGATTCTGTTGATACTACCAAGTGGCGCTTCTGACTCAGAGGCCGAGGTTACAGAAACTGCTCCTAACCAACGTGTCGAGATTGCTATCAATACGCAGGGGCTTAGTGAGCAATCTGAACTTAAGTTGCCTTCAGTCAAATCGGAAGATTGGAGTGAGTATACAGTTCAAACCGGCGATACTCTTGCTAAGGTTTTTCGGACGAATGGACTGCCGATGGCAGATCTTAATGCATTGGTTCTCGTTGAAGGCAACGATAAGCCGCTCAGTCGCATAAAACAGGGGCAGCTGGTGCGCTATAAACTCGCTACTGACGGAAAATTAGACATACTTCAGTTGGAGAAAAGTAAAGACTCAGTGATGTTTTTCCGCTTATCTGATGGAGGCTTTGGTCGCAGCAAGTAGCGTCCTAACTAAAAGCCTAGATAGAATTAACGTTGTATGAGTTTCTTTAGTGGCAGTAAAGGGAGTACGATTAGAAGTATTCCGATGAGAGTTAGCACAGTAGGCACCTCTGAAAACCACCATATTCCAAATAACGTGACAAAAACCAGCCCTGAGTATTCCGCAATCGCAATATGGTAGGCTTCTGTTTTTTTGTAGGCTATGACTGCAAGACCGTTATACGCCAATATCAGTGCTGAACTCACGCCGACCCAGATCAGTTCTTCTATATGAATAGGCATCCAAAATACCCACGCAAGAATTCCAGAGATCGGTAATGAGAATAGTGTGGTCCACATTAACGTCGTCACTACCGTTTGTTCTCTTGGGATTTTTCTAACCAATATATTAAATAGCGCTAAAGTGACTGCTGTCCCAAGTGCAAATAGTGCTGCCCAGTGAAATTCGGACGGTCGTAATACTATGAGTACGCCAACAAAGCCAATTATTGTTGCCATCGCTTTCTCTTTATTGGGTTTCTCTTTTAGTAGCCATATCGATAGCGGAAGCATCAGTAAAGGCGCGGCATAGAATATTGCATTTGCGGTCGCCAATGGTAAGTGTGTAACAGCCACCATCATACAGCCACTACCGAATAGAATCAGAGTGGATCGGGCTGAGGTTAATATCGGGTTAGAGAGTGACTGCTGGGATTTTGTTAATTTTAACCAAAACGGAATCAATATGATCAGTGAAAAAAATTGACGTAGGAAAATGTACTGAAAAGGTGAGATTCCACCATCGAGTAACTTAACGGCCACGTCAGAGAGAGAAGCCGCAAGATTCCCTAAAATCAGCAGTATAATCCCTAGCGATTTTGGCGATGGTTTATACATATTATTTTATTAACGTCATATCGATGTGCGGGATGCCGTCTTCTAGATACATCTCGGATATTTGTTCAAAACCATGGGCTTGGTAAAACCGGAAAAGGTGCTGTTGAGCTCCTATCGTAATGGATTGATCTGGCCACAAAGATTGGGTTTGGGTTAACGCCTCTGAAAGTAAGTTGTTTCCTAAACCATTCCCTCTTGCCATTTCTGACGTTGCAATACGCCCAATACTGACCTCTGAGTAGCTTATACCTACAGGCAATAGCCGAGCGCAAGCGACTAAGTCTTGCTTAGAATATCCAAGGAGATGATAGACGTCATCCTGTATATCTTTATTATCCAGCTCAGGATAAGGGCAGTTTTGCTCTACAACGAAGACGTCGACTCGAAGTTTCAACAACTGATAAAGCTGAAGGGTTGTGAGTTGATTGAAAGGAAGGCATAACCATTGTATACGACTCATTGAACTCTATTCCGTGCTTGGATGGAAAGCGTACTATAGCGCTGACAAAGCCATAAGGGCATTAACAATTGTTAATTTACGGTACGATTTTTTATGCGACTCAAGCTAATTGCGGTGATACCCAAGTAAGCGGCTATTTGATAATCATTAAGTCTATTGTGTAAGTCAGGGTAACGCTGACAAAAGAGTTCGTATCGTTCTTGAGGCGTAAACAGCAGCATGAATCGCTCTTTATTCTCTTTGTACATGAGCTGTGCTTCAAGTAGCGTGAGATAGATAGAGTGCTTTTCTTCTCGCCATTTGTGCAGAGTATTCAGAGGCAGGTAGATAAGATTCGTTTCTGTTAACGTTTCTAGTAAGTAAGGAGAAGGTTGGTTTTTAATGACACTCTCAAAACCAATCATCCAGTCTTGCTCCCAATAAAACTCTTTGCTGAACTCTTTACCTTTTTCGGTTAGGTAACTGGCGTGACAAATTCCCTCTACAACGAAATAGATGCCTTCAGCATGAGCACCTTGGTTGACCAAGATATGACGAGTCGGCAATTCAAGTAGAGAAGACGACTCGATAAGCGCCTTAATATCGCAGGGTGAAAAACCACTCTCTTCTAAATAGGCTACAAATCTTTCCGTCATGTTTCCTCCATAAAAAAGCCGTAGCAAGGAGCTACGGCTTGATACTCTAACGAACTCTGCGCTATTTTTGTAGGTCAATCTTATAGACTGCGAATCCGACGTCATCCATGGCCACTTTCTCCATAGGATACTGCCCTTTGTCTTTTATGAATTGAGCGGCTTTATCGCTCGGTGATGTTTCAAAGCGGATATCAAGGTTTTGATCTGACTTGATTGGTGCAAACGCCCAATTGTTGTCGGCGCTTGGGGTCACTTCGCCTTTCTCTTGACTGACGCGAGAGATGTAATTCGCAACAACAGTGCGGTTTTCATCGGGCGCTTCAAATGCAATATAGTCATCGCCAGTTCCTGGGAATTTGTTACTAAACGCTCGGTAGTTATTGGTCGCGATGATGAAGGTTTGATTCATGTTAATCGCCTTACCTTGGTAAGTAAGATCAACAATACGTTGTGCACCCGCATTGATGACTTTGCAATTACCATCGTATTTAGGCGCGATAGTAACATCTATCTTGTACTCAACACCGTCCATTACATCGAAGTTGTAAGTACGGAATCCATCCCAATCGATGAGAGACTGAGGCGCAGATGTTGTTGCATCAATATGGTTGAATTGACCCGCCGAACATTCTAGCCATTCCTTCACTTCACGTCCCGTTACTTTTAGTGCAACCAAAGTATTAGGGTATAGGTAAAGGTCAGCAGCGTTACGGAAGGTTAATTGACCAGACTCTACTTCCGTAAAGTTTGCTGGGTCATTTTTTCGCCCACCGGCTTTGAACGGTGCAGCTGCAGAAAGAACAGGAATGCCATCTAGATCAGGATCTCCTTGAATAAAGCGTTCCACGTAGTCTTTTTGAGCAAGGTTAACAATTTGTACGGTAGGGTCATCTTGAACCAAAGACAAGAAGCTATACATTACATCATTAGCTTTACCTATAGGCTGATTAACAAAATCCCGAGTACCTTTGTGATCCTCTTTTAAAGCATCGACAATGCCAGAGTCTGCTTCCGCTAATGATTTTTTATCTTCTTTGCTATAGATAGGGCGCGCTTCTGACTGTCCTTCCACAACCCCCCAGTTTCCATTTTGTTGCTTAAGGACGAGGTCCATGACACCAACGTGGCTGCCCCAACGGCCTGGCATTACAGCGGTGACACCATTAATACTGCCTTTCTCGTTGTCAACACCTTGAATGTTATCGAAGCCTCTGCCCGGGAAGACAGCGTGTGAGTGACCAAATGCAATGGCGTCTATCCCATCTACCTCTGATAGGTAGTAAGTGGAGTTTTCTGCTCCGAGTTTATAAGGGTCAGAAGAGACACCTGAGTGAGGGATAGCCACGATAACATCTGCGCCCTCTTTTTTCATTTGTGGGACAAGTTTTTCAGCCATCTTCTTGATGTCTTTGGCGAACACTTTTCCCTCTAAATTGTTTTTATCCCATACCATAATCTGAGGTGGTACGAACCCGATGTAGCCTACTTTAATTTCATGTGACTGACCGTCTACATCTTTGAAGTTATGAGTTTTAATGAGATAGGGTTTAAAATAATGTTCCCCTGTCTTTTTATCAAATACATTGGCGCTAACATATGGGAAGTTCGCACCATCAAGAGTGGTCGCTAGAAATTCTAAACCGTAGTTGAATTCGTGGTTACCAATGTTACCCACATCATAATTAAGCTGGTTCATTGCTTTATAAACAGGGTGAATTTCGCCAGCCTCTATCCCCTTCGCAGCCATGTAGTCACCCATTGGGCTGCCCTGAATCAAGTCTCCATTATCAACAAGAACACTGTTGCTCACTTCTTGTTGTGCCTGCTTCACCAGTGTTGCGGTGCGAGCAAGGCCAATTTTTTGTGATGGTGCATCTTTGTAATAGTCATAATCCATCACGTTGGTATGAATGTCGGTTGTCTCAATGATACGCAGCTTGATCGTATCAGCCATGACTGGGCCTGCCATCATCAGCATACCGCCAAGAACAGCCATAGAAAGGGGGGTCACTGCCATTTTCATTTTTTACTCCGTAAGGGGAACTAGAATATCCATGATAAATGTAGCAAAAAACGCTGAAACAACATGTTACAGAACAATTAAAGTGTGACCTTACTTCTCTGTGGGTTAAATAACTGCCAACAAGATCTCACTAATGTAAAAGTATTGTTCATATCTTAATGAGTTGAAAAATTGGAATAATATCTTGGTTATTATATTAAGTTATAAAAAATGAACTTTTAGAATTTCAAGTAATAAACAGAGGCGGTCATAATGCAGTCATACACAGTGTGGATGTATCACTATGGCATGCCTCAAATTGATGCCTGTCTCAATGTACATCTATGACCATAAATAATCGCATCCCCAATGTTCACAGCTCTCGAACAGCTGCCTAAACATACAGAGTGATATCGATACAGTTTGTGATGTGGCTATGTTGTCTCAAAAGTTAGATTGGCTCTTTTCTAATACTCAATTCAACAATAGTGCTATTGCCAACTCAATATAATCCTGACCATAGATTTAGGGACAAAATTAAGCCTAAAGGCTTACAAGGAAAATAGATATGGATCAACAACGCTTAACCCACTTGAAGCAACTTGAAGCTGAGAGTATTCATATTATTCGAGAGGTCGCTGCTGAGTTTGATAACCCAGTCATGATGTACTCGATTGGTAAAGACTCTTCAGTCATGCTGCACCTTGCACGTAAAGCTTTTTACCCAGGTAAGATTCCATTTCCATTGTTGCACGTCGACACCGATTGGAAGTTTCGCGAGATGATTGAGTTTCGTGACCAAGTGGCTGAAAAGTATGGTTTTGATCTTCTGGTTCATAAAAACCCAGAAGGAATGGCGATGGGTTGTAGTCCATTTGTGCATGGCTCATCAAAGCATACCGATATCATGAAAACTCAAGGCCTTAAGCAAGCCTTAAATAAGTATGGTTTTGATGCCGCATTTGGTGGTGCTCGCCGTGATGAAGAGAAATCTCGTGCGAAAGAACGTGTTTACTCTTTTAGAGACAAAAATCATACATGGGATCCAAAAAACCAGCGCCCAGAGCTTTGGAAGACTTATAACGGTCAGGTGAACAAGGGCGAGAGTATTCGTGTATTCCCTCTATCAAACTGGACAGAGCTTGACATCTGGCAGTACATCTACCTTGAAAACATTGACATTGTTCCACTTTATCTTGCGGATAAACGCCCAGTCGTAGAGCGTGATGGCATGTTAATCATGGCTGACGATGATCGCTTAGAGCTACAAGAAGGCGAGAAAATTGAAGAGAAATATGTTCGTTTTCGTACTTTAGGCTGTTACCCACTCACTGGTGCTGTTGAATCTAAAGCGAACACTTTGCCAGGTATTATCGAAGAAATGCTAGTGGCAACCTCAAGCGAGCGCCAAGGGCGAGCGATCGACCACGATCAGTCAGGATCGATGGAATTGAAGAAGCGACAAGGTTATTTCTAAGGATCTAAGGACAGAATATGAACAATGTAATAGAAGCTCAGGTTGCCGAGCTTGGTATTGAAGGTTACCTAAACCAACATCAGCATAAATCATTACTTAGGTTCCTCACTTGTGGTTCAGTAGATGATGGAAAAAGCACCTTGATAGGTCGCTTATTGCATGACACTCACCAAATTTATGAAGACCAGTTAGCTGCGGTACATAACGATAGCCAACGCGTTGGTACTACGGGCGAGAAGCCGGATCTAGCATTGCTTGTAGACGGCTTACAGGCTGAACGTGAGCAAGGCATTACTATTGATGTAGCGTACCGTTATTTCTCTACTCAGAAGCGTAAGTTCATTATTGCCGATACGCCTGGGCATGAGCAGTACACGCGTAACATGGCGACCGGTGCATCAACCTGTGACGTAGCCATCATTCTGATCGACGCTCGTAAGGGTGTATTGGATCAAACTCGTCGTCACTCTTTCATCTCAAATCTAATTGGCATTAAACACTTCATCGTTGCTGTTAATAAAATGGATTTGGTTGATTACTCCCAAGAAACATTTGAAGCGATTCGAGATGAGTACCTTTCGTTTGCAGAGAACTTGCAGGGTGATACAGATATCCAGATCGTGCCACTTTCAGCATTAGAAGGTGAAAATGTAGCCTCGAAAAGCAAAGAGCTGACTTGGTTTGAAGGTCCGACATTGCTTCACCTACTCGAAACCGTCGATATTGATCGTAGTAAGCTTGAAGGCGAATTTAGATTCCCTGTGCAGTATGTTAATCGACCAAATCTCGATTTCCGCGGCTTTGCTGGCACAATCGCATCTGGCTCGGTGAAAGTGGGTGATGAAGTGAAAGCATTGCCTTCTGGTAAATCGTCTAAAGTTGCACGTATTGTGACATTTGATGGTGATCTAGAAGAAGCGCAAGCGGGTCTCGCGGTAACACTGACGCTTGAGGATGAGATTGATATCAGCCGTGGTGATCTCATTGTACTGAATGAGGCTCAGGTGGAATCAACCAATCACCTAGCAGCCGATGTGGTTTGGATGACGGAACAACCGCTTCAACCTGGCCGTGAATACGACATCAAGGTTGCTGGTAAGAAAACAGTAGGGCGTGTTGAGGCTATTCGTTATCAATATGACATCAATAATCTTTCAACTTTCTCTTCGGCAGAGCTTCCATTGAACGGAATTGGTTCTTGTGAGTGGACACTAACTGAGTCTGTGGCTGTTGATGGTTATCAAGATTGTACGGACACGGGCGGATTTATCATTATTGATAGGCTAACTAACGTTACTGTTGGTGCTGGTCTTGTTCGTGAAAGTTTAGCTCAGGTAGAACAGCAAGTAGGGAATATCTCTGCGTTTGAGATTGAGCTTAATGCTTTGGTTCGTAAGCACTTCCCACACTGGGATGCGAAAGACCTTAGCCAGTTACTTAAGTAGAAAGTACTCGAGTTAAGCTGTTTATAACAGTATGAAGTGAGTGATCACTATCATAATTAAGGATGAATTATGTGGGAGCAAGGATTGGTCATGGCGATGCTGCTTGGCATCATCACGTGCTTGTTAGTCACGCGAATTAAGCCAAGTATCATTTTTGCTGGCGCTGCATTTTTGGCTTTTATGGCAGGCACCATAGAGTTGAAATCGATAGCGACTAATTTCACTAATTCGTCCTTATTAACATTGGTTTTGTTGATTCTCGCGTCTTGTGCTCTTGAGAAAACACGACTCATCAGCTGGGTGAGTCGTAACATCTCTGAGGGTCGTTTAGGAACAGTGGTTGCCAAGCTTGGCATTTCTACGGCACTTTTATCTTCATTTACGAATAATACTGCTGTTGTTGTCTCTCTTATCGGCGCAATTAAGCGTAACCAAAAGCATGCACCTTCTAAGCTTTTGATCCCTCTTTCTTACGCTGCCATCTTGGGCGGGACACTCACCCTTATTGGTACGTCGACTAACCTCATCATTAATAGTTTTGTTGAAGATGTAGGTCTGCCAAGTCTGACTTTTTTCACCCCGACTTTGATTGGTTTATCCGTTTTGGTTGGTGGTGTGTTGATTCTAATCCCGCTTAGCTATTTACTGCCCAACTATGATGATCATGCACAAGATGATCTTCCGTACTTCTTAGAAGCGATCGTTGAGCCGGGTTCGCCACTTGTTGACAAAAGTATTAGCGAAAATAACCTGAGAGCATTGCGTAAGCTCTTCCTCGCTGAAGTCATTAGAGACGGTGTCAGTGTACCTTCTGTTGAACCTGATTTTATACTTCAAGCGAAGGATAGGTTGTTGTTTTGTGGCGATATAGAAAGCGTTGCCACTTTACAAGAGATTCAGGGTTTAACGCTGTTTGGCCAGCATCACCTTAATGGTCAGGGATTTGTTGAGGCGGTTGTTAGCTCCTCTGCGAGTTTTTGTAATAAAACGCTGAAATCGAGTCATTTTAGGGATCGATTTGATGCCGTAGTGGTGGCAATCAGACGCGGGCACGAACGCTTAGAAGGCGGATTGGGTAATATCGTATTAACCGCGGGAGATACTTTAGTCCTTGTACCAGGCAAGCGGTTCGAATCTGAAAGACGAGCACACCGTCGTGAGTTTGTACTGATTAATGATTTGGACTCCAGTGCTAAGCTTGATGCCAATAAATCGAGTTTTGTATTACTAGGCTTTGCCCTCGTGATAGGACTCGCTCTGCTTGATTTGGTCCCAATTATTAAAGGCCTATTAGTCTACCTATTGGCGATGCTTTCATTTCGTGTTGTACAGATAAATGAACTTCGTCGTCGTTTCCCCATCGATATTGTCGTCATTGTGGGTTCAGCACTCTCTATTGCTCAGTTGATGCTCTCTTCTGGGCTCTCAGTAAGAATGGGGGAGATGTTCATCACCGCCTTTAATGGCTGGGGCGTATTTGGTGCATTAGTAGCCGTTTATCTAATGACGCTCATCTTGACGGAGCTGGTGACGAACAATGCGGCGGCGGCGCTCGCTTTTCCCATTGGTTACAGTATGGCTTTGGGCTATAACGTTGATCCTATGCCATTTATTATGGCGGTTCTCTTTGGTGCAAGTGCGAGTTTTATTTCCCCCTATGGCTATCAGACCAACCTACTCGTGTATAGCGTAGGTAACTATAAGCTGACCGACTATATGAAAATAGGCGTGCCTATCTCGATAGTGTATTCAGTACTGGTATTGAGCTTGATCCCTATTTTCTTCCCATTTTGATTTATAGACTCTAGTTATTAGAGTGAGTAGTTTGAGGTATTTAATATGACCACGTTGACGCCAGAAAAAGATGAAAATGTAGTGTGGCACCAACACGTTATCGATAAAGAGTATCGTGCAAAGATAAAGCAGCAAAAGCCATCCGTTTTATGGTTCACAGGCCTATCTGGTGCCGGTAAATCTACCGTTGCTGGTGCGCTCGAAAATAAACTGGCTGAATTGGGCTATCACACTTACCTGCTAGATGGCGATAATGTTCGCCATGGATTATGCAGTGATCTTGGCTTTTCAGAGCAAGACAGACGAGAGAACATTCGAAGAATTGGTGAGCTATCTAAACTGATGGCGGATGCAGGTTTGATCGTGTTATCAGCCTTTATTTCACCTCATCGCTCTGAACGTCAACTGGTTCGAGAGATGCTACCGGATGGTGAATTCTTGGAGGTTTTTGTTAATGCACCACTGGATGTGTGTGAGCAGCGAGATCCGAAAGGGCTTTACAAGAGAGCTCGTGCAGGGGAGATTGCGAATTTTACCGGTATTGATTCAGCCTATGAAGCGCCCATTAACCCTGAAATTGACTTATTAACAGGGCAGTTCTCTATTGATGAACTTGTAGAACAATGCCTAAACGAATTAAGATCGCAAGGCATTATTCAGGCGAACTAAACGGTGTGGTGTACCGTGCTTTTTACTTCGGTATGAACATTGAATTTCTGACTCAGTAGTGCGATCACTTGGTCGTAATACTGAGCATTTGGTTTATTCCCCAACAACTTACATAGCTCGTTTCCTGTCGGGCTAAATCGATAATACAGCAATCGAATCCCTTTTGATTGTGGCTGTAATGAGAGGTTTTTTCCTTGATAGTTCAATGGCAGTGGGGGATCCATTTCTATCTCGCCAGACTCGAGTTCTGTACCATGCAGTAAACCTAACTCTATTAACACTAATAAGTTGGAGTACGGAAGTTTAAAGTTGCCAGTGTTGACTGCTGATGTCGTATCCCGCTTCCCAAAACTAAAAATACCATTTCGAGCCTTAAAGCCGACTAATAGTTTCCGACTATTATCGGTCCCAAAGCTGCATGCTAAAGAGGCGGCTTTTTGGAGTATTTGAGCTTCTTTAGGGCTCATGTCTTGTAGCACTTTTAGTGCCTTCATTGATGTCGAACCAGGGTTGGTGACTTCTCTTTTAAGAACTTGAGCCCATAAACGCTGCATAGCAGGGTTGTGGATTTCCTGAGCCATATCGAAATATCGATACAACCAGTCGCTATCTGGTTTTCCTGCCGTTTCATCTCGGCATGAGGAATGGGTGGCTTTTAGGATCTGTTCGAGGTTCTTTTGGCGCAGTTCGTGGCGTTGTCGCTCTCGTTGAAGCGCTCTATCAAGGGGCGTTTTATCAGAAGGCTCAGCTTGCAGCAATGCATCTAAGCCGTAAGTCTGGGCTATATTTAGCACGCAACTTGCGCTGTCTTTAATGTAGCTTGATTTCTTTTCTTGTTGTTTTTTTTTGTTATCTGTTGATTCGTGTTCAATAACGACGGGTTTGTTATCACTTGCCATGGGTGTCCCTCATCTCACAGAGCCTTTTTACAACTCTTTAAAATGTAACGTGTTATCGCTTTAACGGCTAGATAAAGACGAAAAGAACAGCAAAAAATGAGACTATCAAAAATGATAACAATTTGTTAAAGTTGTTATCATTGATTGCGAGGGCTTATGAAAGAAATTAAAGAGAATAAATTCAAGAAGCACCTATCAATCGCCCTACTCTTACTGTTATACATCGCTATTCTAGGATATTTATCCAGCTTACTTGTATAGGGTAGAGGATTGACAGGTTTCTGCTCAGGTTCGGTGATTACATGTCGTCGTAATCTGCTAGCGCTACTCCCTCAAGGAAGTAACCTGTTTCCGCCAGTGAATGGCTCACTGTTTCTGTTTTTAACGTTCCTATTACATATACAACATCCCATAGCTGTTGAATAGGTGCGCCTTCTGGAAACTTAACATAAACAATTTGGTTTGGTGGCGGTGGTGGAACGTGGATACACGCACCGAAATATGGAACCAATAGAAACTCAGTGACGGTCTCATTGTCTCCTTCAAGTGGAATAACGAAGCCTGGGATCTTCACTAAACTGTTATTGAGTTCCTGACGAACAGAACCGACCATCGATTGTTCCATCGTACCGCCAGAGTGATCCAGTGCGGGCATACCGCTACTGTCAAATTGATTTCGCTCGTTCTCTGGAATCAAATCAATCCAATCCAATTTCATCGCATCTTCTATGACGACGTCTTCAGAGGCAATAGCTTGGTTGATGTTGGGTAGCAATACCGAAAAAGCGAGCATTGCGGATAAGAATACCTTGTTCATTTCATACCCTATATTCTGATTGTCATGCCATCACTAAGAGATTGTCTGTATGCTCTTAGGGCTGGAATAAAGCCGATGATGATACCGGCGAGTTGCACACATCCTAACAGAATCCATTCATAGGCCGTAATGGCACTCATTGTAACTGTTATGCCATATTGTTGCTGAATTATCGGTTGTCCAATCGCTAAAGCTAAATACAATCCACTCACACCAACGAGTATGCCGACAAACGTTAATGCACTTGCTTCGCTGATGAGCAATGCAAAGACATGTCTTGGCCTTGCGCCCATTGCTCTGAGAATGGCCATTTCACGTCTTCGTTCTTGTAAACTGGTCAAAAGGCTACTTAGCATTCCAAGTAAACCTGCAATGACAACAAAAATCGAGACAGCCATTAAGGCTTGCTCTGCAACTGACATCATTCCCCAGAGTTCATGGAGTGCAATCCCAGGCATTATGGCACTGAGTGGCTCTTGGGGATAAGTATTGATCTGGCGTTGCAGTGCGAAAGTCTGGATTTTAGACTTTAGCCCCAGCATCATTGCGGTGATTTGCTGTGGCTGAAATTGGGTTTGCAACAGTTGATCGGCAGACGGGTTGTTACCTAAATTGGCGCCGCTTTCCCAACCAACATGAATCGCTTCTATCGCTTCTAAAGAAACGTGCACCGTTTTATCGACGGGTGTGCCTGTTGGCGCGAGAATACCGACAACTTTGAAGGGAAGGTTGTCGTGACGACTAAAACCAACATCGCCAATACCGTGTGCAATGATGATCTCGCTGCCGACTTGGTAATCCAGTTGTTTAGCGACATCAGAACCGATAACGGTTTCAAACAAGCCACCAAATGGAACGCCTGCACTGAATGTAAGTGGTTGCTTACTTCCGTATTTGTAATGCTCAAAGTAGCGACCATTAGTACCCATCACGCGAAACCCTCGATGAGAGTCCCCTAAGGATATAGGAATTGCCCAATCGACAGCAGGGTGCTGACTAAACTCTTGATAGCTCTTCCAGTCAATGTTGTTGGTGGCGTTACCAATTCTAAATACGGAGTACAATAATAGGTTTACTTGACCAGAACGACCCCCAACGATTAAGTCGGTTCCCGATATAGTGTTAGCGAAACT
Source organism: Vibrio sp. 10N.261.55.A7 (assembly GCF_002877365.1). GTDB lineage: Bacteria > Pseudomonadota > Gammaproteobacteria > Enterobacterales > Vibrionaceae > Vibrio. The sequence goes on along the minus strand of NZ_MCWZ01000331.1, from coordinate 1,154 downwards.
GCTTTTTGCTTGAGTTCGAATTCGCTCAACGCCCATCAGCAATATGACAGAGATCGCAACGGTTAAAATGGTGAGAATGGCTGTAGCTTTTCGGTTACGTACACTTTTCCATGCAAGACTAGTAATAGCAGTCATTAGTTTGTACCTGCTTTATTAAGTTGCTTTAAATTGATTGAGCGATCAAACAAACCTTCCAGTGTTGGATCATGGCTGACAAACACAAGCGTGGATCGCGCAATGTTGGCCTGTTCCATGAGAAGCTCTATAAACGCGCTTCTATTGTCATGATCGAGTGCAGAGGTGGGTTCGTCTGCGATGATAAGTTTAGGCGATCCGATTAAGGCTCTAGCGGCTGCGACGCGTTGCTGTTGGCCGATACTGAGCTCAACGACAGGCTTATTTAGCAACTCTTGTGGTAAATGCAGGCGCATAAGCAATTCTTCTGCTTCTTTCTGCGGCGACTGCGTTAAATGACTTTTACGTAACGAAGAGAATTGGCACGGTAAAATGACATTTTCTATAACACTGAGATAGGGCAAGAGGTTAAACTGCTGGAAGATATACCCAATATTATCCGCCCGAAACTTATCTCGAGCACTTGAACTCAAAGACTTAATTTCAGTCGCTAATACATCCACAACGCCATGCTGGACTTGGTTGATGCCTGTGAGTAGCCCCAATAGGGTTGATTTACCACAGCCACTTGGGCCCTTAATGAATACATGCTCGCCCTCTTGAATAGAAAGTTTGGGGATGTTCAATATATCTTGGCTAGCGTTGGGCCAGGCAAAGCGTAAATTGGTGATGTCGACAACGGATTGCGTGCGTTCAGCGATAGTTTTATCCATCTCTAATTCCAGTCAATTGGTTAGCTAGGGCAATGATGTTGCCCTAGCTAATCAGGTTAGAAAGATACTGTAGTACTTGTTGGTGTTAGCTTTGTTGCAGATTGTGCTTTATCTGTCAGCAAGTTAACGCTGATCGACTCTGTTCCTTTAAATGTCGAGAACCAGTCAGTAGAGATGGATTGAAGTTTCGCGATGTCGTCACAGTGGAAGTGATACTCAACGGTAAATTCACCGTGTCCACCCGAATGATCGTGCCCATCATGCTTGTCGTGGTTATGGCTATCATGATCATGCTTGTCGTGGTCA
>NZ_MCWZ01000330.1 GCF_002877365.1 Vibrio sp. 10N.261.55.A7 | reverse complement strand
CTTGGTTGTTTGCCATACATAAAGACCTCTTGGGGTTGTATGGTTAAGTGACTAAGCGTACACGGTGGATGCCTTGGCAGTCAGAGGCGATGAAAGACGTAATAACTTGCGATAAGCCCAGATTAGGTAGTAATAACCATTTGAGTCTGGGATTTCTGAATGGGGAAACCCACGTGCATAAGCACGTATCGTTGTGTGAATACATAGCACAACGAGGCGAACCCGGGGAACTGAAACATCTAAGTACCCGGAGGAGTAGAAATCAACCGAGATTCCGAAAGTAGCGGCGAGCGAAATTGGATTAGCCCTTAAGCTTTTAATGATGCAGGTGAAGAGTCTGGAAAGTCTCGCGATACAGGGTGATAGCCCCGTAACCGACACATCATAATCAGTGAAATCGAGTAGGGCGGGACACGTGATATCCTGTCTGAATATGGGGGGACCATCCTCCAAGGCTAAATACTACTGACTGACCGATAGTGAACCAGTACCGTGAGGGAAAGGCGAAAAGAACCCCTGTGAGGGGAGTGAAATAGAACCTGAAACCGTGTACGTACAAGCAGTAGGAGCCTCCTTTGTGGGGTGACTGCGTACCTTTTGTATAATGGGTCAGCGACTTAATTTTAGTAGCAAGGTTAACCGTTTAGGGGAGCCGTAGGGAAACCGAGTCTTAACTGGGCGTGTAGTTGCTAGGATTAGACCCGAAACCAGGTGATCTAGCCATGGGCAGGTTGAAGGTTGAGTAACATCAACTGGAGGACCGAACCGACTAATGTTGAAAAATTAGCGGATGACTTGTGGCTAGGGGTGAAAGGCCAATCAAACCTGGAGATAGCTGGTTCTCCCCGAAAGCTATTTAGGTAGCGCCTCGGACGAATACTACTGGGGGTAGAGCACTGTTAAGGCTAGGGGGTCATCCCGACTTACCAACCCTTTGCAAACTCCGAATACCAGTAAGTACTATCCGGGAGACACACGGCGGGTGCTAACGTCCGTCGTGGAGAGGGAAACAACCCAGACCGCCAGCTAAGGTCCCAAAGTATAGCTAAGTGGGAAACGATGTGGGAAGGCTTAGACAGCTAGGATGTTGGCTTAGAAGCAGCCATCATTTAAAGAAAGCGTAATAGCTCACTAGTCGAGTCGGCCTGCGCGGAAGATGTAACGGGGCTAAGCTATACACCGAAGCTGCGGCTGCATACTTTGTATGCGGGGTAGGGGAGCGTTCTGTAAGCGGTTGAAGGTGGTCTGTAAGGGCTGCTGGACGTATCAGAAGTGCGAATGCTGACATGAGTAACGATAAAGGGGGTGAAAAACCCCCTCGCCGGAAGACCAAGGGTTCCTGTCCAACGTTAATCGGGGCAGGGTAAGTCGACCCCTAAGGCGAGGCCGAAAGGCGTAGTCGATGGGAAACGGGTTAATATTCCCGTACTTCTTATAATTGCGATGGGGGGACGGAGAAGGCTAGGTGGGCCTGGCGACGGTTGTCCAGGTTCAAGTACGTAGGCGGAAAGTTTAGGTAAATCCGGACTTTCATTAACGCTGAGATACGATGTCGAGCACCTACGGGTGTGAAGTCATTGATGCCATGCTTCCAGGAAAAGCCTCTAAGCTTCAGATTATAAGAAATCGTACCCCAAACCGACACAGGTGGTCGGGTAGAGAATACCAAGGCGCTTGAGAGAACTCGGGTGAAGGAACTAGGCAAAATGGTACCGTAACTTCGGGAGAAGGTACGCTCTTATCAGTGAAGTCCCTTGCGGATGGAGCAGACGAGAGTCGCAGATACCAGGTGGCTGCAACTGTTTATTAAAAACACAGCACTGTGCAAAATCGTAAGATGACGTATACGGTGTGACGCCTGCCCGGTGCCGGAAGGTTAATTGATGGGGTTAGACTTCGGTCGAAGCTCTTGATCGAAGCCCCGGTAAACGGCGGCCGTAACTATAACGGTCCTAAGGTAGCGAAATTCCTTGTCGGGTAAGTTCCGACCTGCACGAATGGCGTAATGATGGCCACGCTGTCTCCACCCGAGACTCAGTGAAATTGAAATCGCTGTGAAGATGCAGTGTACCCGCGGCTAGACGGAAAGACCCCGTGAACCTTTACTACAGCTTGGCACTGAACATTGAACCTACATGTGTAGGATAGGTGGGAGACTTTGAAACCGCGTCGCCAGATGCGGTGGAGTCAACCTTGAAATACCACCCTTGTACGTTTGATGTTCTAACGTTGGCCCCTTATCGGGGTTGCGGACAGTGCCTGGTGGGTAGTTTGACTGGGGCGGTCTCCTCCCAAAGAGTAACGGAGGAGCACGAAGGTGGGCTAAACACGGTTGGACATCGTGTGGTTAGTGCAATGGCATAAGCCCGCTTGACTGCGAGAATGACAATTCGAGCAGGTGCGAAAGCAGGTCATAGTGATCCGGTGGTTCTGAATGGAAGGGCCATCGCTCAACGGATAAAAGGTACTCCGGGGATAACAGGCTGATACCGCCCAAGAGTTCATATCGACGGCGGTGTTTGGCACCTCGATGTCGGCTCATCACATCCTGGGGCTGAAGTCGGTCCCAAGGGTATGGCTGTTCGCCATTTAAAGTGGTACGCGAGCTGGGTTTAGAACGTCGTGAGACAGTTCGGTCCCTATCTGCCGTGGGCGTTGGAAGATTGAAGGGGGCTGCTCCTAGTACGAGAGGACCGGAGTGGACGAACCTCTGGTGTTCGGGTTGTCACGCCAGTGGCATTGCCCGGTAGCTAAGTTCGGAATCGATAAGCGCTGAAAGCATCTAAGCGCGAAGCGAGCCCTGAGATGAGTCTTCCCTGGCACTTTAAGTGCCCTTAAGGGTTGTTCAAGACTAGAACGTTGATAGGCAGGGTGTGTAAGTGCTGTGAGGCATTGAGCTAACCTGTACTAATTGCCCGTGAGGCTTAACCATACAACACCCAAGGGGTTTTGATGGACTCAAATAGAACATTGAATGTGTAGTTGAACTTTTATAATCAGTTTTCCGAATTTAAGAATTTGCTTGGCGACCATAGCGTTGTGGACCCACCTGATCCCATGCCGAACTCAGAAGTGAAACGCAATAGCGCCGATGGTAGTGTGGGGTTTCCCCATGTGAGAGTAGGACATCGCCAGGCTTTAAATT
>NZ_MCWZ01000329.1 GCF_002877365.1 Vibrio sp. 10N.261.55.A7 | reverse complement strand
ATCATTTAATTTATCGGGCGCTTCAACTAATAATCCATGACACCGATTAACGACAGGGTCGAGGAGGTGAAAGTGTCGCCTCAGAGTCGAATGAGGATTAATTGGCTATTATGAATAGTTTCCACCAGTGCTGTGTGTGGAGTGTATCGTTATCATCCAGTAACTCTACGCCTGTTTTTTCGAGCGAATGGTCATCTGTCTCTGCGAGCGTTAAATTAACTTCTTGACCAAAAGTCGGGGTTAAAATGGGTACGTTATACTCCTCCCCAAGTTTAATGATTCGTTCAAACGGTTCATACCAATCATGGAGTGCAAGGTCGAATGTGCCATTGTGTATTGGTAACAAGTAGTGACCTTTAAGATCACGATGTGCTTGCATGGTTTCTTCTGGCATCATATGGATGTCTTTCCATAAAACGTTGTAAGCCCCTGTTTCCATTAAGGTCACGTCAAAAGGTCCATATCGTTCCCCAATTTCTTTAAAACCACTGAAGTACCCCGTGTCTCCACTAAAGAAGATGCTTCTATCATTACTTTTGATTACCCAGCTCGCCCATAGCGTGTGGTTGCGATCGAGTAGGCCTCGGCCAGAGAAGTGCTGTGATGGTGTCGCAACAATTGTAATGCCTTCCACTTGAGTTTTTTGCCACCAGTCTAGTTCAATAACTTTGTTTTTCGGAACGCCCCATTCAATAAGGCGTTGTCCCACTTTAAGCGGAGTGATGAACACGTTGACTTTTTCTTTTAGCGCTTTAATTGCCGCCTTATCTAAGTGGTCATAATGATCGTGGCTGATGATCACCGCATCGATAGTCGGCAAATCAGCGATACTGATTGGACTGTCGTGGAATCGTTTTGGGCCAGCCCACTGAACAGGAGAAGCTCGATCGCTGAAAACTGGGTCAGTCAGTATTAATTGGCCATTCAATCTCATAAGTAGAGTTGAGTGACCGAGTCGATAGAGTGAATCATGGTTTTCTTTCAACTGTTGAGCGGTGATTGGCTCTAGCGGTATTGGCATTTTAGGTGCCGCGGCTTTTCGCTCTGATTTGAAGTAGGCTTTAGCGATCTCCCAAAGGTTCGCAGAATCCGTTTGGTAACGGATTTCAGAGTTAACAAATTTGTCGTTTTCCTGCTCTGACGCCATCAATGCAGATATTGCTACTGTCATAATTATTCCTCCAATCACTAGAACTCTAAGCATTTACATATGCCAAAAAGTAAACTACACAGTGTAGTTTACTTGTAAAAATTGAAAAGTAAACTACTCAGTGTAATATGTGAAAAATCGGATGAGTAGACAGAGTCGACAATGAGTGAACCCAAAAAAACACGAAGTGAGTTAAAACGCGAGGCGATAGTAGAAGCAGCCATAGAAGCCTTTAAAACGGAAGGTGTTAAAGCGACCAGTATGGATAAGCTCGCCAAACTTGCTGAAGTATCGAAGCGAACGGTCTACAACCATTTTAAAACCAAAGAAATATTGGTCATGGAGCTCATTTCTACCCTTTGGAAAAATGCCATGGTAGATATTGATTTTAAATACCGCTCTGATTCACCATTGCAGGAGCAGCTTACTGAATTGCTTATGAAAGAACTGACTTTGCTTTCTTCATCTGAGTATATTGATCTCTCTCGAGTTGCTTTTGGGCACTTCTTTTACGATACCGAAACGTTGCAACAAGAGGTGGCAAAATTCTCTGCACAGGAAACGGCAGTGCATCGGTGGCTACGAGCGGCCATTGATGATAATCGGTTGAAAGAAATAGATATCGACTTTGCCAATGGGCAACTGCATAGCTTGATCAAAGGCGGCGGCTTCTGGCCTCAATTGTTGCAAATGAAGCCAATGCTGAGTGAGGAAGAGATGACGATGATTGCAGAGCAGTCTTCAGCTATGTTTCTTAGTCATTACACCTTAGAGTCTTGACCGATCTAAGGGAGGTGTTAAGGCGCTTTCAAAGGTAATAGGAATCGAGTTTAACCAGCCTAAGCATATCATGTGGGTTGTATGACGGATAAAACGCAAAAAGCCCGCTAATTTCTTAGCGGGCTTTTCTAAATGTGGCGGAGAGATAGGGATTTGAACCCTAGAAGGGCTACAAACCCTTGCCGGTTTTCAAGACCGGTGCTTTCGACCACTCAGCCATCTCTCCGTACGGGGCGCATGATATAGTGGTAGCTTATACGTGTAAACCTATATTTTAGCGAGTTGAGTCTGATTGCCGATAAAGCCATCAAAAAGAGGGATTGCTATACAATTCGTGGAGGATCAATGGAAATCAATCCGGTTTAGTTTGAAAGTCACCAGAATGCTAGGTGATGCGTTGAGTAATTGATGAAGCGTGTGTTTCTGGCTATATCGCTTCTAGATACCCAGTGAAAATTGGCTAGCAGAAATACAGCAGCAAGAAATGCAAAAAGCCTGCTAATTTCTTAGCAGGCTTTTCTGAATGTGGCGGAGAGATAGGGATTTGAACCCTAGAAGGGCTACAAACCCTTGCCGGTTTTCAAGACCGGTGCTTTCGACCACTCAGCCATCTCTCCGTACGAAGCGAATAATATATGGTGAGTAGTTGGATGTAAAGCCCCTACATTATCGACTGCTTTATATTTGTCCATATTTGATGAAAACTGTTAATTTGCACGGCTTGTCATTTGATTTCATTTTTAAATGAACATTCTTTAACTAAGTTATTAGAATAACTTTAATTAGACTGTTCGTTATATTAAGTTTTGTGAATATTTGGCATCGAGATCTTCTTCTTCTCATCAGTGAATATGAATGATGGCAGAGCACTACTAGTATATGAAAGTAAAAGTAGCGATCTGTTAACTTAAAGTAGGTTGCCTATTTTCATGGCGTGATTGTACGCAAGTGAGATTGCGCTAGATGGGTTGCGTTACCGTCACTTTTTGCAACCTTGAAATTGCAGGAATTGACTTGGGGTTTATATTGCAATGAATAGTTTTAAAGAGTTAGTCGGCTATAAAAAACTATATTCAGGCCGAGTTAGCGCTTCGGTGGTGACTAAAAAAGATAAAGTCAGTATTGCACATGCCAAAGCAAAAAGGATTATCTCTCTTAATTTGAAAGGCGGAGTTGGTAAGTCCACCTTTACTGCAGGTTTACTTAGTCAGTTGGCAATGCAAGGCAGTAATGTCGAGTTGATAGATTTTGATCGTCAAGAGTCATCATACAATTGGGCGAAGTCAGTGCCCGAAATTACTTGTCAGACATACAATCCAGCATTGAGGAGCTTTTCCGAAATGGCTTCGACGTTGAAGGTGAATGCAAGTTCTGATTACGTTATTATCGACTCCCCAGCGAATTTTAGTGAGCGAGAACTATTTCGTTACTTAAGGTATGCAGATTACATTGTTATCCCAATGCAGCCATCTCCCATTGATTTACACTCGTCATTACCACTAGTTAGCAATCTCATTGACCATCATTTATATAAAGGCAGAAAAATTAAAGTAGGGTTTGTTTTAAACCGAGTGTATTCACAAGATGATCGATTATTAAACGTTCAAAAGCTCTTAAGCAATTTTAGACAGTTTGAGTTACTTGGAAACATGAGTGAGTCTGCACATTATCAAAAAGCTTTTTATCATAAGAAATTGATAAGTAGTACCACGATAGATACCGTTTTATGGCGCAATACTTTGGCTTGGCTAGAGAACCATTGATGTGTTGTGAGCTGAGAGCTGAATAAGAAATGGTAGAACTTTGAGAATGTGATTGTTGCTAATGAACTGTAGTGCCCATGAGGGTATGACGGAGAATAGAAAACATACCGACATAATACAAAAGGAGCCTATTAGGCTCCATTTTATCTTTCAACTTATCTTTCAACTTATTTTTCAACGTATTGAAATGATAGGCACTAACTAATCATGTTTAACGTAAAAGCGTTGCAGCTCGGTCAGGCCTTGCATTAAGACTGGTAAAGCAGGGCTTTCTTCTTGAAGTCGTTGGTAGTTCGTATCGTATAGCTTGAAGTTACCAAACTTATCAATCACTGTTGTTTGATCTGGTGTAATCAATGCCAGTTCTCTTGAATCACCTGCCAATATCCACTTTCTCTTACGTTCGTTAAAGATATTTCGGCCACTACTGTAATCGGTAGGGTTAGATGATACCCCGAGTAAATCTTGCAGTAACGTAACAGAGACATCGAGATGACTTGAACGGTGAGCATAGGTTGCTGGCAGCTTCCCTGGCCAGTTGATGATCATTGGCACTTGCAACTGGTAACGGCTGTAGTTGGTACTTGCGCCCCAAGTATTGCTGTTGGTTTCGTTAAACTCAGTGCCATGATTGGAAGTGATGACAACGATAGTATTATTGCTTAGTTTCAATTCATCGAGCTTGCCAAAGAGGGTCGCCAGTTCATTATCAACTTGCTGTACTGAAGATTGGTAACTTTTCTTGAACGCTTCTTTTGCTGTGCCTTCTGCATCTGAGAAAGCAAAGTTATCGACGGTGGTGAGTTCAATAAAACCAAACCAAGGACTCTTGGCGCTTTCAGCCCATTTCCCCCAAGCTTCTATGGCTTGGCTATCGGAAGTCTTTGTTGTATCAAAAGCGACACCAGTGAAAGCCATGCCTCTGAAAACGGTCTCCGCGTAGAGATCATCGTCAAAGTTATCACCACTAAATAAGCCAAAGTTATATTTCTTATCAGCCAATGTACTCATCAACACAGGTAAGCTAGCTTGCGCCTTAATGCTGGCGGCGTAGCTACTTGGCAGCCCGTATAGAAGACCGAAAATGCCGTGCATGTTATTACTTGAACTGTAATGGTTAGTGAAGTTCAATGCGTTCGATGCGTACTCGGTCGTCACTGGCATTGCGATTGAATTCAAAGCATCGCTTCTTAAGCTGTTAACACTCACCATCAATATGTTGAGGTTATTTGCTCTGCGGTCAAAACGAAGTGGTTCATAGGGGTAGCGAACGAGATCACTGCTGTGTTCGCTTTCCGCTAAACGCTTTAGGTAGTCATCTTTGTCCAGCAATCCGTGTTTTTCCATGAACGACTTCGCGGTCATTGGATAAGAAAGCGGGAAGTTTGCTTTCTGAGACGTCACTGGGTTATAGAAAAAGGCATCCGACCAAACATAGATCAGGTGGCTTGCAATGAAGCTAACAAAGAAGATTGCCGTAATAGGGCGACCAATATGCTTATGGGAGAGTTTACGTTGTTTGCGCCACACCCACTCGGAGAGCCCAAGTTGGAGTAAGAATATCGCGGGTAAAACAATGAATAGCTGTTGTAAGCCGGCACCCGCCTCTTGATTTTCATCACTAAAGAGCAATTCCCATACGACTGGTGTTAAGTGCAGATTAATGGTTTGGTAGGCTTGGGTATCAATCAGTAAGATCGTTAGCCCGGCCGTTCCAAAACAGACGGCTATGAGTCGAAAGAGTTTTCGTGATGGGATAACAAATGTTAACGGGAACAAAACGAGCAAATAGAGCGCAAAGACTAAAAAGCCAAAGTGCCCAACCCATGAAGCGGCAAGATAAAATTGACCGAGTAGGGTTTCAGGCCAAGGTGACTGAGTTATATAGCGAGTACCAATCAGCATTGCTGCGATGATATTGAAGAAGGCAAACCAGTGCCCCCATCCCACTAGACGAGAGACTCGCTCACTATATGTATTTCCGCTATCTACCATTAGTTGTTTTGCAGCCCGTTATGATTAATGTGTTTGTTCTTCAATAGAAGAAATCAACGCTTGAGCAAATTTTTCAGCAATTGCTTTGCGTTGTGAAGCAGCAACGTTTTGATTTAAGACATTGGTTGCGATATTTCCCGCGATCATTAACGAAAGCTCAGGAGTCGCGCCATTTTTTTCCAAGATTGCTGCAACTTCCGCTAGGATGTTTTCAACTTGGTCGTCACTGTATTTCGATGTAATAGGCATAAAGACTCTATAGATGATAGTAAAAGCGGCTTATGATAACCTACAATGCCTAACAACTGAAACCTAGAACGACGATATTTTCACTATGAGCCTTCAACTATCCAACGTCATTTTACACCAACTTTCTAAAAACGATCAGGATGAACTGATTGTCAATTTCCGCTCTCATTCGTTAGAAAATGATGGCTCTGCTGAACACCTTGTCGCCGAATTACATCGCGTATTTAATGCGAAGGCTGGCAAGGGCTTTGGTTCTTTTAAGTCTGACAGCGAATTTCAGATGTGGTTGCAAGAACTTCGCCAAGGTGAGAAGAATTTTTATGATTTCTCACAACTTAGTGCAAATAGACTGAAACAAGAGCTTGGTAAGTACCCGTTTGCCGATGAAGGGATCTTAGTTATCGCTGAATATCAGTCGTTAGCGACGGATTACCTGTTTGTGGCTTTATTACCGTCATTTCAAAGCCTTAAGGTAACAGAAGGGTTAGACATTAGCGCGACTGATTACCTTGATATTAGTAAGATGGATATTGTTGCTCGTATTGACTTATCAAGTTACGAAACAGACAAAGAATCAAACCGTTACTTAGCGTACATCAAAGGGCGTGTCGGCCGTAAAGTGGCAGATTTTTTCCTCGACTTCCTTCAGGCGGAAGTCGGATTGGATACAAAACAGCAAAATCAGGTATTGATGCAGGCTGTGCAGGATTTCTGCAGTGACTCGAAGTTAGAGAAAGAAGACGCGACCAATTACAAGAAGCAAGTATACGACTACTGCAATGAAACGCTTAAGTCAGGTGAAGAGGTTCAGGTACGCGAATTGTCTGGTGAACTTCCTCAAAGCGAAAATGGTACGAGCTTCCTCGATTATACGAAGGAGCAAGGGTATGAACTTGAAGAGAGCTTCCCTGCTGACCGCACAACGATGAGAAAACTGACTAAGTATGTCGGCGCGGGAGGTGGACTGAATGTCAGCTTCGATAGCCTCCTATTAGGAGAGCGCATTTTCTATGATCCGGAAACCGATACATTGACTATCAAGGGCACGCCACCAAATTTGCGTGACCAATTAACAAGAAATTAGTGATGAGAGAGGGCTTTTGCTCTCTCTTTTTTTATTTATTGCCAAAGGTGTAATAATCTATAGTTAGACAGTGTTATTGCATGGAAAAGAATAGGTTATCTATATGTCGAAGGAATCGATGAAAACCAAACAGAAGCAAGTGACGATCATAGTCGGTATATGGCTGGCTGTGATTCTCTTCGTCGCTATGCTAACCCGAGCCAATTTGGGTAACCTATCAAATGTTGAAGAACTGGGTAACAGCCTTGAAGAGCTGAAAAGTACGCTTTACTTTGATACTCAATATCGAGTTAACCATGTCGATAGTCTCTCTTTGAAAATTCAACTTATCTATTCACTCAGACTTCAATTAGAAACTAGCTACGAAACAGGTTACTTTCAGCCCGACATTAGCCAACTCATTTTTACGACAGACCGATTTATCGAGTTAGTGAAACAATTCAATAATACGGAAGTAGAAGTGAAAGAGTTGGTCGATAAGTTACACATGATTCGAGATAGCTATGAAGAACAGCCAGAGATACAAGCGTTGTATTATCAACTCAGCGCCCGTGTTTTTGAGGCCATGTTTAGCGACTCGACTTCTAGCCCAGAAATATACCGTTCACTTGATTCTCTATTTATACAATCACAGTCCATGCCTGCGGAAGATGGAGAAAAGCTACAACAGTCTTTGGCGCAGACATCATCGGTACTCGGTGCGTACGCGAAGGGTAACTATCTAGTCGAGAAGTTATTGAATCATCCATTGAGCATCATTCAGTCTGATCTCAAGAGCCAATATGACGCGCTCATTCAGCGCTATTACATCATGGCTATTTTAGTCAGTGCGTTGGCTATGTTCTGCTTATCTTGGATTATCCTAAGACAATCGCTATTTTCATTTTCAGCACATGATGGTGAGCAATCAACCTCTGATTCAACGACCGAACAACGGAAAGAGAAAAAGGTGGAAGAAGAGAGCCGAGCCATTGCCCCTGCTGTAGGCGCTCATGCATCGGCGCCTGCCGTACCTGAGCCGATAGCTCAATCGATTGTAGACTCTGAAGTACCGTCGCCTATTCCTAGTTACCAGAAACAGGCACAACCTGAAACAGTCATTACGCCTAGTGAAAAAGAAGCAGAAGAGTTCGATGAGAGTCGTTTGGAGGATGAGGCATCAGAAGTAGACATAAATTACATGCTGCAATCGCTTAATGACGATAACGAGTCCGTATTGATCTTGCTCGATGTGTTTATCCAAGACCATGAAAATGATGCGATACAACTCCCTTCGCTTCTTGAATCTGACGCAGAGCATGCCATGAGGAAAGCGCATAGTCTCAAGGGGGTTTCTGCAAATTTAGGGGCAATACCACTAAAAGAAATTGCAACACAAGTAGAGTTGGACATTAAAAATGGCGCACAGGTCAGTGAGCAGAAACTGCAAACCTTAGTGCTCAGGTTGTCTTCTACAATCGAAAGTGCGAAGCGTTATATTGAAAGTCAAAAATAATACTTGGATGCAGCTCTCTATTTGTGAAGTATTGATAATTCTCTGACTTTTCAATCTCATAATCTCTGCGGTTAAAAAGGTAGTGTTTGAGGTTTTTATGTTGATTCGAAATGCAAATCGATGGATTGCTGTCGCTCTGGTACTTATTCTAAATGGATGCTCATTACTTGAGCTAAAGCTAGAGAGTCAAAGCTCGCCTCTTACTACGCAAGAATTGAATATGCGATTGCTGACCCGAGAATATGCTCAGCAGTTCTTCTCGCAGGTAGAAAGCGCCGCTGATACCGTTTCACACCAATATCCCACCGATGACATTGTTACACAGTCTGAGTTACTTCTATGGAAGATAAACGCCAATGAAGGGATGCAGGCGGCCGCTTACCAAGTTTCTCCAATGGCCGCCTTGATTGATACCTGGGTGTTTACGTACCAAATGAATGACTACCTTGTCAGTGAGGGCAGTGCCTCTTCATTTAAGACAGAACAAGTCTTTCTTGTTTCAAAGCAGCTTTCTAGCGAAATAGAAAACTTAGCAAAGGTGGTTTTAAAATCCAGTGCGTACCAAGAGACCCAATTCTTTGTTCGTGGTTTTGCTGCGCGGCACCCATTCACAGATCTTTCCTTTACGCGCTTTCCCGCTTATCGAGCATGGCTAGAAGCGAATAATATCGATGCTTCAGAGGCGATAACCAGCTTAGGTACGATGCCAGAGGCTTTGGCTGATGTGTCGGACAAGTTGAGTTTAGTCTCTGAACAAACTCCCAAAGTAATGACGTGGAAAGCACAACTGATTGCTTTAAACAGCAGTATCAGCGCACAGCAGCTCACCGATACATTACAAAGTTTCCAAGCCAGCTCACGTTCATTTCAAGAGTTTGTCGAAAACAACCCTGAATATATGCGCAATTTGGCTGAACTGATGGCCATTGAGTTGCAGCCGCTTGTTAACGATATTGATAACAAAGCGGAAGCGAAGCTTGGACAACTCAGTATTGAGCGTAAAGCGATAGAAAAGATGGTTGAGAAAGTGCGAATAGAGCTGATTGCAATGATTGAAAGAGAACGAAACGCCATCGCGGATATTGTCGCGAGTGAGCGAGAACAATTTGCTCTGGATTTAAACGCAGTCTCCCAAGATGTCGTGAATGTCGCGATTGAGAAAATTGTCGAACTCATGAAAAGCTTCATCGTTTATTTTATCGTCTTTATCATTGTGATCTTTTTTGCGCCACTTGGTTTAGGCTATTTCCTTGGTAGGCGTTCTAGCCAAACTAAACCTTGATGGGGGAATAACAACCGGCTTATTTCTTTCTGGCTAATGGGGGCATTGTTACGCTTTCAATATGAAAATGCAGTTCAAAACGGGGTACCAAAATCACTGACATTTTGGACTTCTAGCCTTCTAAGGTGAATTTTCAACGTTTAATGTAGAAAATTGTAACTTTTATCAATTATTGCTTGAGTTCTCTGGCTGAAAATCTTATAGATGGGGTATATCCATTTTTAAAATACACGGAGAGTTTTGTGATGAGAGTCGGTTTAGTTGGTTGGCGTGGTATGGTTGGTTCCGTATTGATGCAGCGTATGGTTGAAGAAAAGGATTTTGACCTAATAGAACCTGTTTTTTACAGCACGTCACAAGTTGGTATTCCAGCACCTAAACTAGGTAAAAATGACGCTGGTATGCTGCAAGATGCGTTTGATATTGAAAGCTTAAAACAGCTCGACGCAGTGATTACTTGTCAAGGCGGTGATTACACATCAAAAGTATACCCAGCACTGCGTCAAGCAGGTTGGAAAGGTTACTGGATTGATGCTGCGTCTACTTTACGTATGGACGCTGATTCAATCATTACTCTTGACCCAGTTAACTTGGCTCAAATCCAGCAAGGTATCCACGGTGGAACAAATACTTTCGTTGGTGGTAACTGTACGGTGAGCTTAATGCTTATGGCGCTAGGCGGCCTATATGAGAAAGGCATGGTCGAGTGGATGAGCGCGATGACTTATCAAGCGGCTTCTGGTGCGGGTGCGAAAAACATGCGTGAGCTGATCTCACAAATGGGTGTGATCAACGACAGCGTTAGTTCTGAGCTCGCTAACCCTTCAAGCTCTATTCTTGATATTGATAAGAAAGTTGCAGATACCATTCGTTCATCTTCATTCCCTACGGATCAATTCGGTGCTCCACTTGCAGGCTCACTGATTCCTTGGATAGATGTGAAGCGTGAAAACGGTCAGAGCAAAGAAGAGTGGAAAGCGGGTGTAGAAGCGAACAAGATCCTTGGTCTAGACGGTCAGCCAATCCCTATTGATGGTACTTGTGTTCGAATCGGTGCAATGCGTTGTCACGCTCAAGCACTAACGATTAAGCTTAAGCAAGATGTGCCGATGGACGAGATTGAAGAGATCATCGCGACGCACAATGATTGGGTTAAAGTGATTCCTAACGATCGTGATATTACAGCGCAAGAGCTAACACCAGCGAAAGTAACAGGCACAATGTCTGTACCAGTGGGTCGTTTACGTAAGATGTCTATGGGTAATGACTTCCTGAACGCGTTCACTGTGGGTGACCAATTACTTTGGGGTGCCGCTGAACCTCTGCGTCGTACTTTGCGCATCATTTTAGCTGAGAAAGCATAACGCTAATGTGTTGAAAAGAGTTTACGAAGAAGCGCCTTAGGGCGCTTTTTTTTATTCGGTCAATTGCAGCAATTGAATCAATTCTGGGCCTTGCTCATTTTGGACAAGATCGGCCAGTGTATACTCTTCCAATTTAGTGAAGAACTCTTGAAGCGCCTCAGCAAGAATCTGCTTGAGTTTGCAGGCGGGTGTGATTGAACAAGTGTTTTTACTGGACATACATTCGACTAAGTTGAGGTCTTGTTCTATGTCTCGCACCAGCTTACCTATATTAATACTGCTTGCTGGTCCGTTTAATCGTAAGCCTCCATTTTTTCCTCGAGTCGCAATGATGTAACCTTGGTTGTTTAGCTGCTGTACGACTTTCATCAAATGATTCTTCGAAATTTGGTATCGTTCTGCGATTTCACCAATCGTCGATTGTTTGTCACCCTTCATAGCTAAAAATATCAGTACGCGGATAGAGTAATCGGTATAGCGAGTAATTTTCATTTGTTTAACCTACGTCTGCGTACTAAAAAATCTAATTTCTTCAACATGAATCTGTATCTAATGGTTGGTTTTTGGCTAAGTCTATGCAGAGTTGTAAACGGCGGAGATAAAGCGAGTAAGTGTCAGAACGTCTTCAGACTATTCTTACTCGCCAGTGATTTAGCACCGAGTATTCAGTCGGTTTACATGTTATCGATCACGTAGAGTGATTATCGCCTAGCTATCACGTTCACTGAGGTGCTCTTTTGCGATGGTGCTTTCTTCATCGGCATAAAATCTAACTTGGAACTCACAGTCATCGGTTAAAAACTCGACTTTATGCCAGTATTGAGGTGGGCTAACCGCGTGCTCGCCAGCATTGATCAAGATTTCACTCTCCAGCTCGCCTTTTTAATCAGCAAAACCAAAAAACTTTAATGTTCCTTGTAGTACACAAATTTTTCCATAAACCCCTGCTCTCGTATTATGACGATGGATGAACATTTTAGGTACATTATTTTTAGTGAATGTCGAAGTGGATTTATAATTTACAAAATTGTTAGGGATGGTAGCCATAGTATTTTCCTCAAATGTTCATTGCTTAAAGTTGATGTTCAGGAAGATCTTTCTGCTGGTAAGCATCGGCAAAACCGTGGTTTTTGTCTCGGTGCTTCGCTTCATCTTCTCGAACTCTCAATATGACATCTCGGAGTAAAGAGTTCTGAGGTAGCTGGTAATAATCAATCGCGATTTGTGGCGCCGCAACATTTTCAATCTCGCCACTGTCTATTTTCTCTAAGTATTCGGTGTAACTTTTACAGGCTTCCTCTTCAAAATAGCCAACGACACGATGTGCAATTTTTGAAGATAGAAGATAAATGAAGCTATACACAACAATAAAAGTCCCTTGCCCAGCGAGTACGAGGAAGCGTTCAACCCAGCTCGGTTTTGCTATGTCTAAAAAAATCATCAAATGCATGCGTTCGTTCTCTGCTTCATCTAACAGCTCTCTGATCCAACCTTGATCGTCTTTCATTCGTCGTAGTGCTTTAAGGTGATTGAACATACCGGCAACCATTCCAGGAACTGCTGCGATAGTTTCTAAGATAACCGCGCGTTTCGCGTATTTTTTCCCATAAAAAACGTTCAACGTCAGTTTAAGAATTTGCGTAATTCGATAAGCAATACGTTCGGAAAAACAAGAGGCTTTTTTATGCGTTAAGTTGAATTCTTTCATTTCGGGTCTCACTTAGTGCTGTAAAGATGTATTTAAAATACACCTTAAGGCGGGTTATAACAAGTATTTTAAATGCATCTTATTAGGGGCGGGTTTTTATGGATGTAAATGAATGAGATGTGATTGGATGGCGACCTTGATTATTAGGGTTATCGAGTATGTAAAAGTGTGCTGTAAATGGAATTCTGAGGCCGTCGAGTAATGCAAGCGGTTTTATTTTCTTAGTAAAAACTAACATCGAGACACGCTGTTTATGCCTATCAGTCGTCTCTGTAGAGGCTTATAGTTATGACGCCCAAAGCATTTTTTTGTATAGGGTGTTTTGGGAGGGAAGGGGAATAACTCAGAGATGGCGCAGAACGTTATCTATTTTGTTGCTAGAGAAGTCAGAGAAGTCTTAGGCTATTTCTTGGTGGCCCGCTGATTAATGGCTGACTTAAAAAGCGCCGTGATTGGCGCTTTTTTATAGTTTGATGATTTACTCTCTTTCCACGGGGACGACTCGTTCTTCCGGCTCTGCTAGCTCACTACCACAGAATTTGCAGTGGATAGCGTCGCTCTCATGGCCGGTTTTCATGCAGTTTGGGCATTTGACCAAGGTCTTATGCGAATTCATTTCTTGGTTCAGTTCGGCGGTAATAATGCCGGTAGGGACTGCCAATATCGAATAGCCTAATAACATGGTGATAGAGGCAACGGCCTTGCCAATCGAAGTTTGTGGCACAAGATCGCCATAGCCTACCGTCGTGATCGTCACAATGGCCCAATAGATACTTTGCGGAATTGAAGTAAAGCCATTTTCCGGCCCTTCAATAACGTAAATAACCGAACCTAAGATGATGACCAAAATCCCCACAGTGCTGAAAAAGATAAAAATCTTTCGTTTCGCCATGAGTAACGATCTTAGAAGAATATTCGAGTCTTGTAGGTATCGGACTAATTTAAGTATACGGAAGATTCTCATCACCCTGAGCATTCGGATGACGCCAATATAAGAAGCCGCCGGGAAGAAAAAGGCGAGGTAGGTTGGCAAAATGGCAAGTAAATCAACGACGCCATAAAAGCTGGTCGCATAAGCGCTGGGTTTCGGTGAGCAGTAGAGCCGCAGTAGATATTCAATGGTGAATAAAACAGTGAAACTGAACTCAAGGTAAAGGAATAGGTCTGCCCATCGAGCATTCAACGCGGGAATAGAATCTAAAACGAGCACAATTAGAGAGGCAATGATGGCAATGATCAAACCTATATCAAAGGCTCGCCCTGCCGGAGTGTGGGTTCCAAAAATGATAATGTACAAGTGGTGTTTAAGAGACTGTCTTGGCATGTTTAACGACCTTTACTATTGACGTTTTATCATAGCAGATTAGTAAGTAGCGCCAATCCTATTACCAATAGCTCCCAAGTATTTAGGTGTATTTCAAAGCTTTCGTCTACTCTAACTATCAAATTCTATCCAAAGCCTATATCTGAACTAACACAGTATCATCAAATTATTGTAACGAATATGTAACCTCATTACCTCACGATTGGTTCCTAAAATACAAGCAGGCTAGATGAAAACTAGCGAAAAACGATAAAGGAAGTCACCGTGAAGCATCTCGACCACAACCACGATCAGCGACCGCTCGATCAAGAACCAGAGTTTAATAAATTCATTGACGCTGCCATTTCTCGTCGTCAATTTCTTCGAACGACAGGGGCCGCCGGAACGGTAGGTTTCTTTGCCGCGAGCCCGATTAGTCAAGCCATCGCAAAGGCGTCATCTGTGAATACGGACTTGCTTGGTTTTGACGCGATTCCAATCTCTGTTGCCGATACGATAGAAGTGCCCGATGGATATCAAGCCGAGTCTCTGATTTCTTGGGGGGACGCAATCATCAAGGGTGCCCCAGCATTCGATCAAAAAAACGATTCCAACGCTCAGGAAATGCAGTTTGGTGATAACAATGATGGAATGACCTTTTTCCTTCTTTCAGATTCTCGCGCTGTTCTAGTGGCCAACAATGAATACACGAATAATGAGTATTTGTATGAACATCAAGGTAAATCCATCACTGAGGACGACGTTCGTAAGGCACAAGCCGCGCATGGCGTCTCAGTGGTTGAGCTAGAAAACAGCACTGGTAAATGGAAGGTCAATTTAGAAGGGCGGCTGAATCGTCGAATCACCGCTTTTACTGAGATGGAAATGACAGGCATTGCTGCTGGTCATGACTTACTCAAAACGAAAGCTGACGCTTCAGGTACGCGCATTCTGGGCACGTTCAACAACTGTGCGAATGGAGAAACCCCATGGGGTACCTACCTGACCTGTGAAGAAAATTTCAATGGTTACTTCGCCAACACGGCAGGTGGGAAACTTGCGGATACTTACGCCCGATATGGACTCAAAGACGATGATTGGGGCTATGACTGGTACAAACACGACAAGCGTTTTGACATAGGTGAAGAGCCGAACGAAGCGCACCGTCATGGCTGGGTTGTTGAGATCGATCCAATGAACCCGACATCAACGCCGAAGAAACGCAGCGCCCTGGGCCGTTTTAAGCATGAAAACGCGGCATTAATAGTCAATGATGATGGGCATGTCGTTGTGTACTTGGGTGATGATGAACGTGGAGAGCATCTGTACAAATTTGTATCCCAAAATAAATTTGTCAAAGGCGCAGAATCAAACCGTGACCTATTAGAAGAGGGCACTCTATACGTTGCCAAATTTGAAGGCACAGAAGGTAACCTGAACGGCAAGGGAGAATGGCTTGAACTGACTTGGGGTAAAAACGGTTTAACGCCGGAAAATGGCTTTCCTGATGCGGCTTCAGTTATGATTTATGCCCGCCTTGCGGCTACTCAGGTAGGGGCAACAACAATGGATCGCCCTGAATGGGTTGCTGTTCACCCTGATAATCAATCGGTGTTTTGTACACTAACCAACAATAAGTACCGTGGTGTGAAAGAGTCACAGCCTATCAATGCCACAAACCCTCGCGAAAAAAATCCGTATGGGCACATTATTCGTTGGACGCCTAGCAAAGGGAACCATACGAGTGCATCGTTTGACTGGGATGTTTATGTACTGGCGGGCAATCCAGAGGTGCATGAGTCAGGCTTAATGTCTGGAACGGACAACATACATAAAGACAATATGTTTAATAGCCCTGACGGGATCGGGTTTGATAAAGCAGGCCGCCTTTGGATACAAACTGATGGAAAGTATTCGAATAAAGGGGACTTTGCAGGGATGGGCAACAATCAAATGTTGTGCAGCGATCCAGCAACAGGAGAGATACGTCGATTCCTCACGGGGCCAATTGCGTGTGAAGTCACTGGTTTAACGTTCTCACCAGACTATAAAACGATGTTTGTTGGCATTCAGCATCCGGGTGAGGATCTGGCGCCTTCTCACTTCCCAGATGGTGGAGAGAGTATTCCAAGATCAACCGTCATTATGGTTACGCGTAAAGATGGTGGTGTAATTGGCGCGTAGAAAGAGTAAAGCCACTACCGTTGATTTGATAAAGGTTTAGCTCAAAAAGCTCGGATGGTGTCCGAGCTTTTTACTATTCCATTAAGCCAATGTGATGGCTTAAGTTTCAATTCCAGCTGAGCTGGATTAACACTAGGCGAGACCGGGAAAAAGATTACGCAAACCATTGGCAATAAACTCTATGCCCAACGCACCAAGAATAAGGCCCATGATACGCGTAATGACATTTATCCCCGTTTGCCCAAGGAAGCGAACAATTAATGGAGCGGAACGAAAGAGCAACCATGAGCAAAAACAGAACAAAACAATCGTGACGATGATGCCAACGGTGTCTAATGCTGTTGGGTATCGCGCACCATAAACAATGGTTGAACTGATGGCACCGGGGCCAGCCATCAATGGCATGGCAAGTGGTACAACACCGATTTGCTCTTTGCTCGCATATTCAGATTTTTCTTGTTTGTTCTGTTTATCCTCACCGAGTTTACCGCTCATCATTGAAAACGCGATACTCAGAAGGAGAAGCCCGCCAGCCACTCTAAAAGAGTCTAGCGAGATGCTGAACATATCGAGTAACACCTGGCCAGCCAAAAGCGAAACAACGAGGATCATTGCAACCGCAAAATTGGCGGTTGTCGCGGTTTTGTTTTTTTCTTCAAGCGTCATGTGCCCTGTTAAAGAAACAAAGATAGGCATAATGCCAACGGGGTTAACCGCAGCAACGAGACCGAGAAAAAACTGTAAAAATATTGCAAATTCAAATGAGGTCATGGTTGTTACTCACAGCGAAATAATATGGCCAGAAATTTTGCCGCGATTCTAGGTTAAATTGAGTTTCTGTACGAGGAATTTTGAGGGAAAAAGTATGAATTATTTTGAGAGTGACGGGCTAAGAATTCTAATCTGAATTTACGTGTGCATTTGAATCGAAAATCACGTGCTAGAAAGTTAAATCGCGAAGCGAAGAAATGGGGCTATTCCCACATTTATGACAATTATCGCGAACATTTTTGTCACATAACTCTCAAAAAAGTATAAGCTCGTAGCACGAAAAAATTTCCCTTATGTGTGCTTTTTTATGAAAAAGTGAAATTTTTTTACAGTTTTTTGAAAGTTATTAATTTTTATTTTTCTGTTTGCTTGATTTTTAAT
>NZ_MCWZ01000328.1 GCF_002877365.1 Vibrio sp. 10N.261.55.A7 | reverse complement strand
GACTCTGTTAGTATTTCGACACTTCAAACTAATATTTAGACTAGAAAAAGTATAAGGTCAAAGAGAAATGAGTAACGCTTTAAAAGAGCTGCTGAGCTTACTACAGCTAGAAAAACTCGAAGAAGGACTCTTCCGCGGCCAAAGTGAAAACCTTGGGTTACCGCAAGTCTATGGGGGGCAAGTGATTGGCCAAGCCCTTTCAGCCTCTCGTTACACGGTAGAATCAGACAGAACCGTCCACTCCTTTCATAGCTACTTTCTCTACCCGGGTGACCCAGAAAAACCAATCATCTACGATGTCGAGAATCTGCGCGATGGAAAGAGTTTCAGCACAAGGCGAGTCAAAGCCATTCAAAACGGCCGCCCTATTTTCTATCTGACGGCTTCCTATCATGGCGATTCTCCCGGCTTTGAACACCAAAATACTATGCCTGATGTACCAGGGCCTGAAAACTTTGCCTCTGAGTCAGAGCTTGCGGCGAAAGTCGCTCATATGCTTCCTGAAAAATTGAAAAAGATCTTCTGTGGCGACAAAGCGATTGAGATGCGGCCAGTAAAAGTGGTGAACCCGCTTAAACCACACAAAGAAGAGCCTAAGCAATATTTATGGATAAGAACTAACGGTGAAATGCCAGATAGCCAATTGATTCATCAATACTTACTTGGGTATGCCTCTGACTGGGGGTTCTTGGTCACTGCACTTCATCCGCACGAAGTGTCGCTCATGACACCGAACTTCCAAGTGGCAACGATTGATCACTCAATTTGGTTCCACCGACCGTTCAAAATGGATGAATGGCTGCTCTATGTTATCGATAGTCCAACGGCGAGTAATACTCGTGGGCTCGTGAGAGGAGAAATATACAATCGTGAAGGACATCTAGTCGCGAGCGCCATGCAAGAAGGTGTCATGCGCTTTACTAAATAGCCATCAACCAAAGCATAGATTCAATAAAAGCGTGTTACAGCTTACTCCCCTCTTCTAAGTAACACGCTTCAAGTTGACGGTTAAATCGAGTGACTAACTCTGGTCGTTCTTGTAAATTTCGCTTAGTGAAATACAAATAAAGAGGTTTATTTTTAACAATAAAAGAGTCAATATCTTGCTCCATTCCCATTTCTTCTAGTAGTTGCTCTGTCACTAAATTGTTAGCAATAAATATATCAATCCTCTTCTTTTGCAGCAGTAAGACTAGTTGCTTCGTCGTATTCGGGCGGTTAAATATCGGGTAATCATTATCTTCTAACCAGCGGGACATATTTGAGCCAATGAAGGCACCAATTCTAGCTCCTGATTTTAGGTCATCAACATTCTGAGGGTTCGACTTTAACCAATACCACTTCCATTTTTGTTCAGCTATCACTGCAGATTTTTCCCCGTAGCTATCGCGATAACTGTTTTCCGATCCCGCAAAAAAGCCATCAACTTCAGCGCTCTCAGCTAATCGCTGTGCTCTTGCCCAAGGGACAACCAACACCGTTAGTTCTTGATCCATTTTTTCAAATGCGCATCGAACTCTATCCACCGCAAAACCACGAAAATTATCATTCGCTACCAACTCAACGGGAGCGTCAATAGGGTAGCTACCGTAGGGTGAAAGGTTATGTGTAGCCAACACTACAGGCTTACAGTACGCAGTTAGAGAAAAAAAGGTAATAGTGAACAAGGCAAAATAGCGCATAGTAAAATCAGCTAAAAAATGATGGGTAGATTAACTATAGCGGTTAAATCGGTAGCGCCGTTGTATACTTTAAAGGCTCCATTGCAAAAGTTGACGTCACATTGGAAATGCCATCAACACTGTTCACGAGTTTTTTGTAGAACTCATCGAAACACTTCATATCTTTAACCAGCACTTTAAGCATGTAATCGTACTCTCCGGCCATGCGATAGAATTCCATTACTTCTGGGAAATCACTCGCTGTTTCAACGAAGTGGCTATACCACTCATGAGAGTGGTCGCTGGTTTTAATCATCACAAACGCAGTAAAAGATAACCCCAAGCTTTCAGGGTTCAGTATTGCTACTCGCTTCTCAATCACTCCCGCATCTTCGAGCTTCTTCAACCTCTTCCAACAAGGCGTTGAGGTTAGGTTCACTGACTCTGCCAAATCATTCAGTGAAATCGTGCTGTCTATCTGCAGTTGCCTTAACAGTCGTTTATCAATTTCATCAATCTTCATTTTATATAAACCATCCAAAAGAGAAAATTATTCTATTATTATTGTGATTTGAAGATAAATTAGCAAAGTTTTTCTCTCGATATATAGTTAAATTATCAACATAATAATTTTAAGGAGAAACCTTATGTGCACTGACCATGATTGGATTAACAACGCGATTCGTAAGATTGAAGCCGATTTCCACCGCTCTGCAGATACCCACCTCATCAAGCTTGAACTCCCAAGTATCGAGGGTATCGATGTTTATCTTAAAGACGAAAGTACGCACCCAACAGGTTCTCTAAAACACCGTTTGGCACGTTCACTGTTTCTCTATGCGTTATGTAACGGAAAAGTAGGCCCAACGACGACAATCATTGAATCGTCTTCAGGCAGCACTGCGGTTTCTGAGGCCTATTTTGCTCGCTTACTGGGTTTGCCATTTATTGCGGTTATGCCTAAAAGCACAGCAGCCAAAAAAATTGAGCAGATAGAGCTTTATGGCGGTCAAGCGCACCTTGTTGATCGTTCTGATCAAATCTATGCAGAATCATACCGTTTAGCCGATGAGCTTGGCGGCCACTATATGGATCAATTTACCTACGCTGAGCGCGCGACCGACTGGCGTGGTAACAACAACATCGCGAACTCTATCTTTAGTCAGATGGAGTTAGAAGATCACCCTGTTCCTTCTTGGGTTGTAATGAGCCCTGGTACTGGGGGTACATCAGCCACAATTGGTCGTTTCATTCGTTACCAGCAACACAACACTAAGCTACTGGTCGTTGACCCTGAGAACTCAGTATTTCATGACTATTTCAAAACGGGTGATGCCAACCTAACGGGTGACTGCGGAAGCAAGATTGAAGGCATTGGTCGTCCAAGAGTCGAGCCGAGTTTCATTCCTGGCGTGGTCGATGAGATGCGTACCATTCCTGATGCGGCAAGTGTGGCGACGGTGCATTGGCTTGAAAAAATCATTGGCCGTAAGGCGGGAGCGTCGACAGGTACAAATCTATATGGGGTTCTGCAACTGGCGAGTGAAATGAAACGTCGCGGCGAAACGGGCTCTATCGTGACCTTGCTGTGCGACAGTGGCGAACGTTATCTAGACAGCTACTACAATGCAGGGTGGGTCAACGAAAATATTGGCGATTTGACTCCTTATCTCGACAAGCTAGATACCTTCTCTGAAACAGGTCACATCGAGTAATTTAAGCCAGATTAGCGTTCTAAACCCTCGAACGGACAGACCTAAAAGCCGCTATCTATAGCGGCTTTTAGGTAGCAGAAAAAAGGCCGCTAAGCTTGAACACTTGCGGCCTTTTGAAATCTGTTCAGTTACAGCTTGTGACGCCCTAACAATGAATGAGACAAGGTTGTACCATCCACTAATTCAAGCTCTCCACCAACAGGTACACCGTGAGCAATACGACTCGCTGCCACCTCATGTTCACGACAAAGATCCGCAATATACTGCGCTGTTGCCTCACCCTCAACCGTTGGGTTCGTCGCCAGTATGACTTCTGTTACGTCCTTTCGACGAAGACGGTAATCGAGGACATCGAGGCCAATGTCGCTTGGGCCAATGCCATCGAGTGGAGACAAGTGCCCCATCAAGACAAAGTATCGACCTGAGAACTGCCCAGTAGCTTCAACCGCGGCTATATCAGCAGGACTTTCAACCACACATAGCTGACCATTTTCTTGACGCTTAGGATTACAACAAATATGACAAACTTCTTCTTCAGTGAAGGTTCGACATTCTGTGCAATGACCTATTTCAGTCATTGCCTGACTCAGTGATTCGGCAAGCTGTAAGCCGCCCTTTCTATCGCGCTGCAACAAATGAAAGGCCATACGCTGCGCCGACTTGGGGCCAACCCCAGGTAGACAACGTAAGGCCTCCATCAAATGCTCCAGCATATGACTGGTACGCATCTATAATTCGCTTTACTTAGTAATGATAAGCTTGCGCTTTAAAATGGCATTTTCATGCCTGGTGGTAGTTGCATACCGCCAGTGATACCTGCCATTTTTTCTTTTTGAGTCTCTTCAACACGACGAGCTGCATCGTTAAATGCGGCTGCGATTAGGTCTTCAAGCATCTCTTTGTCGTCTTCCATTAGGCTCTCGTCAATTTCAACACGACGAGTGCTGTGGCTACCCGTGATGGTGACTTTAACAAGACCAGCACCAGCTTCGCCAGTCACTTCCATATTTGCAATTTCTTCTTGAAGCTTTTGCATGCGCTCTTGCATTTGCTGGGCTTGCTTCATCATGTTGCCCATACCGCCTTTACCAAACATTTGCGTCTCTCTGGTTATTGGGTGTTTCGTTATTGATGGGGTTAACGTTAAATAAATTCAACCCCTTGAATTCTAAATTAACCGGATAACTGTACTGTTGGGGTTACGTCATTTTTCTCCCCGACATTTATCTTGTTAAATTGGTCGAACACTTTCTCTGTCAAGGTTTGCAGCAAATCGAGCTTCAATAAACTGAACGTGCTTGTCCGACTCTAAACTGTCGAAGGCTTGCTGCAATTTAGCTTGATAGAGCTTCTCTCGTAACTCTAGTGGGGTTTCACCACTTTCACCAATCTCAACGTGGAGCTCATACGGATGGCCCATAGCCTGACCTAACGCTTGTTGTAGCTCGTGGCACGCTCTTTCTGTATTCAGATGAGCCTGCGACCCGCGAAGCGTGAGATTCACTGTATTGCCTTCCTGACGATACGAAGAGTTCAACGCTAACTGCTCAACCAGCTTAGCCGTGTCGAGTTTTTCAATAAGCGCAGCCCACTCATCTTGCTCAATAGATTCATTAAGCAAACGCTCCACCATCTCAGAGGTTTTTACGTGCTCCAATGCCGCCTTAATTTGAGAGGGTGTTAAGCCGTTGCTCTTTTTCGGTGCTGCTGGTTTAGACGCTTTCCACTGATAAGGTTCATCTGGATTTTCAAATACCTGAGTACCATTTTCAATCAATTGAGCATGAGAACTGAGCGACACCGGCGCTGTACCAGAGTGTTTTTTAGCCACACGGTCTAGGACAGATTCTTTTTTAGCGGATGTCGCTTTAGGCTTTTTTGGACGAGAATCCAAGCCTTGTTGGTCATTGTACGGGCTTTCTTGCTGAACATTGGATTGTGAATTTGATTCTACAGCCTGGCTATTCTGAGCAGGCGGCATAGTTCGCTGCGTCACTTGCGACGCTGCTTGAGGCGCAGTGTCACGATTCGTTTTCAGCCCCTGACGCTGTGAACGCAATTGATGGCGCAAACCGCTTAATGACGGTGTTGGCTTAGCCGGTTGCGATTCAGCGATTGGATTTGGTGCTTGTTCAGGAGCAGCTTGAGAGCGAGCATTATTCAAATGCTCCTGAGGAATATAGGGCGCTTCTTCCATCGGCATTTCGTCATGCCCCATGGACTCATATTGGCCATACTGAGCAGTGCTCATTCCATCATTGGCCATAGCACCCGATTGTACAGGTACAGGCGGAGCGATACTGGATTCGTTATTCAGCGGCCTAGGGGAAGGTGTCTGTTGTTGAGAAGCGACGCCCTGATTGTGCACCGAAGGCTGATATTGAGTTGTTGTCTTTGGCGCTTCAGCTGAATTGGCAACAGGGCTTGGTGTTACCGGTTCCGCTATTCGATCATTGCCTGAGTCAGGAGTGCTTGTCTGAGGCACCACTTTCTCAATCACTTTTTTCTCAATCACTTCTGTCGAGATACTATTGGCGCTGTTCACCACAGTAGGTCGAAATGCCAACATACGCAGGACAATCATCTCTAAGCCCATTCGTGCACTGGGTGCTTGAGCGAGATCCTCTCGGCCTTTTAATACAATTTGATAGTAAAGCTGAATATCCTGAGGCGATAGCGCTTGTGAAAGAAGCTCTATTTTTTCCGCATCTGGCTGCTCTTTATCCAATGTCGCAGGAAGCGCTTGGTACATAGCCATTCGGTGCAGTTGCGTGGCTAACTGCTGCAATAAACCATCCCACTCAACGCCATTTGAGGCGAGCTGCTCGATGCAATCCATCGCGATTTTTGGCTGTTTATGACTGATTGCTTCAAGCAGATGAATGGCGTAGTCAGTATCTAAGGTGCCCAGCATATGAGCAACGAGAGACGCTTCAACACTGCCGTTGCCTAACGCAATCGCCTGATCTGTAAGACTGAGCGCGTCACGCATACTGCCATCAGCAGCGTGTGAAATCATACCTAAGGCACGCGCGTCTGAAGTGACTTGTTCGCGCTCTAGAATATGGTCGAGTTGCTGATGAATTGTATCAACGCTGATTGGCTTTAAATGAAATTGCAAACAACGCGACAAGATGGTCACGGGCAGTTTCTGTGGATCCGTCGTTGCTAAAATGAACTTCACATACTCAGGCGGCTCTTCAAGCGTTTTCAGTAACGCGTTGAAGCTGTGACGCGACAGCATATGGACTTCATCAATTAAGTAAATCTTGAAGCGACCACGCGCGGGTTTGTATTGTACGTTGTCGAGTAGTTCTCGAGTATCTTCAACCTTAGTACGAGAAGCGGCGTCAATCTCTAGAAGATCAACGAATCGACCTTCATCGATCTCTTTACAGGTCGCGCATTCACCACAAGGCGTTGCCGTGATGCCTGTTTCGCAATTCAGCCCTTTCGCGAACAGTCGGCCAATCGTTGTTTTACCAACACCGCGTGTGCCACTGAGCAAGTAAGCGTGGTGCAAACGGTTTTGTGCCAACGCATTCTCTAATGCCGTTAATACATGGGATTGACCCACGACTTCATTAAACTTAGTCGGACGCCATTTTCGTGCTAAAGCAAGATAACTCATTCACTCTTCCAAATAACCAAACCAGGTTTAAACTAATTAGTGGCCGTCAAATTCACAAATGCTGTACACATCTAAATCAAGATCCGCTAGGCGCTTGTCACCGCCAATTTCTGGCAAGTTGATAACGAAAGCAGCATGTTCAACAACACCACCTAAACGGCGAATCAGAATGGTCGTTGCTTCAATGGTGCCGCCCGTTGCAAGCAAGTCATCAACCATCAGAACCTTATCACCTTCACTGATCGCATCAGTATGAATTTCTAGTGTGTCCGTGCCGTACTCTAACTCGTAAGATTGCCCAATCGTTGCTCGTGGCAGTTTTCCAGGCTTTCGCACGGGAATGAAGGCTACACCAAGCTCTAACGCAAGTGGCGCGCCAAATAAGAAACCACGCGCTTCCGTTCCGACAATCTTTGTGAAACCCATATCTTTGTATTTTTCGACAAGCAATTGGATCGTTGCACGGTAAGCCTGTGCATCTTCCATAAGGCTAGTTACATCGCGAAATAGAATGCCTTTCTTTGGGTAGTCAGGAATGCTTTTGATGCTCGATTTGATCAATGAAATAGTATCAGTAGTCATAATTCAATTTACTTTGGATTGGCTCTCACCCTCTACAAATAACAACAAAGGGCGCTCTAGCGTGGATTAAAATGCAACAAATGGCGTAACCAACTGCTGTAGAAAAAACAAATGCCCGCTCGTGGCAGGCTCTGTAATTTTAGTGGCTTTCTTTCTTGCCAGCAAGCGACTCTATCACAGGTAAACGGATAAACCACGCTAACAGAACAAACATCATTAGCAACAGCGCGGCATTTAACCAAACATGAGGAACGACCCAAATTGAGAAGGAAAAACTTAATACGATCATTATCGCACCCCGTTGTTTCACTTTTCGAGTGACACCGCGGTGTTTTTCCCAGTTAGCGATAACCGGGCCCAGTGACGGGTGTTGATGCAGCCATTGATGAAAGCGAGGGTTGCTTCGCATAAAACAGGCGCTAGCCAAAAGGACAAAAGGAGTGGTTGGAAGCAGTGGTAGCACAATGCCGATAATACCTAGAACTAAACTCAGTCCACCAACAATATTAAGGGCTAAACGTTGTATATTGATGGTGAACTCCGGTCATACGAATAGACGCGAGATGGTCGTCTATTTACAGCATTTCATATCCGTTCAAAACACGCAGCCATGTCACAATCGCTGGCGTGAGTGGGATAAGAAATACGGCAAGAAATCCTAAAAAGTAGAAGATATTATAAGGTTCTTTGAAGTTATTGTCTGTCATGTTTTGCTACTCAGTGTTGAAGATTGACCTTTTTACTCAACCTAGGCGTTACGATACGCACTTGTTAAATAGTTGAGTGATTGTTGTTGTGCGCGCACTATAGCCCATCACCACAACGACAAATACCAACAAACATCAGGGTTATTTGTTGGTATTTGATCGTTCTATCATTCTTCTTTTACTCACATTCAGTGAGTCACATTGAGTCGTCTTTCGCTAAACACTTTTCGATAGGTGCTTTTCGACAAGCACTTTCCGTTAGGCATTTGCTCCTTGGTATATATCTAGCGTAAAGCTGCTCACTCCAAGTTTACTGAGTGATAGCTGACAAGCACTGTTGATTGATAAGTCAGAGGTCATGAAGTTCTTATTGCAGTTATCACCAAGCTGAACGCCTCCCGCGATGTGCTGAGAAACGTAACCGTTTGACCATTGCCCTTCCAAGCCCGCAGGTAAGATAGTCACTGATCCTTCCGATAAGTCTGCAACACCGAATAACGCTTTCACTGAATTCGCACAGCTAGAACACTGGATGCCTTTTTCAATGATCTCGGATAAATCTTTAAGATCCGCGTTAAAGCACTTTAGGTTGCGCAAGTAATCATGGAACAAAGCCCGCACTAAAAGTGTCGTTGCTGCGCCATGCTCTTCACTTGACGATGCATCTACCAAATAAAAAACAAACTGACCATTCATTAGCCATGCATAATCAAAGACCAATGGCATGCCATCTGTTGATTGAAGTAAGCGGTAGTTACACTTCCAAATGCCTTGGGAGGTGTCTTTGTCTGGTAGCAAGGCGTGCAGGAGATCTCTCGCCGCACTTGGGTTGTCTTGTAGATACTCTAAATGCCAATGAAGCTCTTGCTCTTCAGGCATATCGCCGCCACCATCAACCTGAAACCACTGCGTTGAGAAATCTCTCATGTCTGACATATGGTCAGAACTGTCTTGCATTGTGCTTTCTATTGCACTTCCTAAGTGTTCAAAATTGGTCATCGGTTTTGGTAAGAAATCTTTGATGCCAAACTTAAGCGCTTTTGCCACGTCTGACATATCGTCTGTCGCTGACACCACAATAAGGGGCAGTGATGGATACTCTAGATTCACCTCTTCAGCGAACTCGATACCATTCAAGATTGGCATTGAAAGATCGCAGATGATTAAATCGGGTTGGTCTACTCGAATCTTCTTAAGCCCTTCTAGCCCATTTTCGGCCTCGACAATGTCATACCCCTGACTTTCAAGATACCCACCAGTAATACGACGAAAAATAGGATCGTCATCCACTAATAGAATAAGTTTCTTGCCGGGTGCCGGGTATGCCGAATGCACCGTAGCCGTATTCTGACTTTTGTACATAAGCTTTCGCCTCATATCTCCAAATTAACTCACGTCATCATCGCTATTGTTATTATTATAATCTATTCACATTGCTCTATAAAAAGTAGCTCTGAAAGCCAATTTATACAAATCTTCCACTTTTCAGCACGGTTGCATACTATATGTACGAATATCACATTTTGGAATACTTGTTGACGTGCCTCAAACTTTAGTGATTGATTAGCGTATAGATTATATTTAATTGCATAAATGTGTGGCTTAGATAATGAAATTAGACGACCTAAATCTCTTTAGACTTGTTGTTGAGAATGGAAGCTACACGGCAACTTCTCGTAAAACATTAGTGCCGGTTGCAACAATTACTCGACGAATACAAGCGTTAGAAGAATCACTTAATCTACGCTTATTAAATCGACATGCTCGTAAACTTTCTCTTACAGAAGCAGGCGAAAGATTTTTCCAAGAATGTGCGCCAATTCTAAAAAGATTGACGGAAAAAGCGGAAGAGCTCACTGACGAATGCAGAGGAGCAGCAGGAAAAATTCGGATCTCAGCGCCTTCTAACCTAACGAAGCGCATGATGATGCCGATATTCAATACATTCATGAAGCAATTCCCTGACATTAATATTGAGCTGACAACCAGCAACCACGCCGATGAACTAGACCCAATTGAATGGGACGTCATCTTCCGTGTTGGCCCGCAACGAGATTCTAGCCTGATCGCTCGAAAAATAAGTGAAGTGAAAGATATACTGGTTGCAAGCCCTGAGTATCTTGCGTCAGTCCCCGAGCCTAAGCACGCAGAAGAGCTGAGTGAGCACGCACTATTAAAAGGCAACCCATTAACGCGTTGGCAGTTAACCAATCGATCTGGTGAAATGGTTGTTAATAATGAAAAAGGACGATTTCATGGCAGCGATTTGAATATTGTTCGCAGTTCCTGCTCTGAAGGCCTTGGCATTACCCTGATGCCTAATGTCATGCTTAAAGAGTATATAGAGAGTGGTGAGCTAGTGAGAGTGTTACCCGATTGGAGTGCAAACCCAAGAGACATTTATATGCTCTATAACCATAAAGACCAACAACCAGAGAAAGTTCGTCTATTTATAGACTTTGTCACCGAATATACA
Source organism: Vibrio sp. 10N.261.55.A7 (assembly GCF_002877365.1). Classification (GTDB taxonomy): domain Bacteria; phylum Pseudomonadota; class Gammaproteobacteria; order Enterobacterales; family Vibrionaceae; genus Vibrio. The sequence continues at coordinate 2,268 of NZ_MCWZ01000328.1, read as the reverse complement.
TTGCTCAAATAAAAGCGGCGGATTCTTAACTATAAGGTAACGCCTTTATAGAGACCTTCTGTAATGACAGTGGATACACAAAGGCGCGAGCCATTGACTCGTGCCTTTTCATTCACGCAGTAAGCTTGTTATAGAAACTCAACAAACTTAGATAGCTCTCTTTCAGGTACTTTCATCGGGGTACAACCCGGCGTACCCAAATACAAAAAGCCCACTATCTCGTCTTCTTCTCGAGCACCTAATGAAGCTTTCACATCAGGGTTGAACATCCATTTCCCTGAGCGCCAAAAACCTTGAAATCCTTGAGCAACGGCCGCCATTTGCATCGCCTGAACTGCGCAGCCCGCTGAGATCACTTGTTCTACAGCCGGTACTTTTTCATGCGGTGTAATGCGAGCAATAACCGTAATCACCATTGGCGCTCTAAATGGTGCCCCCTTAGCCTTTTCAATCGCAGCTTCTTCACTGCCTTCGCTTATCGCCGCTTGCTCTAGAATCGAGGACAACTTATTCAACCCTTCACCTTGTGCAATAACGAAATGCCACGGAGTCAGCGCTGCATGATCAGGGGCTCTTAAACCCGCTTTAATAATGTTTTCTAACGCACTTCCTTCTGGAGCAGGGTCTGATAACTTTGCAATCGAACGTCGGTTAAGCAATAAATCGAGAGCGTCCATGTGGTTTCCTTTCTCTTCATTTTCTTTTTGTATTGTTTTGATAATAACTCTCATCAAAAAAAAAGGCGAACGTTAAACGTCCACCTTCTTGCTGTGCTTTCTAATTCAAGCCATTGATGCCATTAGTCTTTACATGGCTTTTAGCTGTTTTCGTTTACTGAGCTCGCTGGCTAAAATGAGTAAAGCCTCATCTTGACCGCGCTTTACTCAGGATAAAACGGCTGATTGATCCCTGCGCGAGTCAATAGACCATCGCAAGGCGCAAATCGGTTGCCGTATTTCTCGGCATGTTGATTCAACATTTCAACCACTGTTTTCACGCCCAATTTATCGATATAGCGGAATGGGCCACCCAAGAATGGAGGGAAACCGATACCAAAAATCGCACCAATATCACCGTCTCTTGCACTGCGAATAATGCCTTCATCTAAACAACGTACCGCTTCATTCAGCATGAGCAGCGTACAACGAATGGCGATATCTTTCTCACTCTGGCGCACTTCTGGTGTCAATTTAAGAAGTTTGTACACTGACTTATCGACGTCTTTCTTCTTGCCTTTGTATGAGTAGAACCCTTTATTGGCCTTACGACCTTTTCTTCCATCATTCAGTAACGTATCAAACACATCGGGAGCTTGGAATCGCTCACCTAGCTCTTCAACCAGTATTGGCACGATTTTGGCGCCAATATCGATACCCACTTCATCAAGCAGTGTAATTGGCCCAACTGGGAATCCAAAATCAAGCAAGGCTTTATCAAGATGTTCAATAGGTTCGCCAGAGAGAAGAACTTCAGCGGCTTCATTCATGTAAGGCGCTAGAATTCTGTTTACGTAGAAGCCGGCACTGTCTTTCACCACAATAGGCGTTTTACCTTGCTTCTTCGCCAAAGCCACCACCGTTGAAATGGTCTCTTCACTGGTCGATTGATGAGGAATGATCTCAACTAAAGGCATTTTTTCTACAGGGCTAAAGTAATGCAAACCGATCACATTCTCAGGGCGCTGCGCTTTCTCGGCGATTTTCGAGATCGGCAGAGAAGAGGTATTAGTCGCGAAAATGGTGCTATCTTTCGCGTTACTCTCTACATCTGCAACCATTTGTTGTTTTAGCGACAAGTCTTCAAACACCGCTTCTATTACCACATCCATTTGATTGAAACGTTCAAAATCGATGCCGCCTGATAGGCTCATCATTTTCGACTGAAGTTGTGCTTTGGAAATGATGCGGCGTTTTCTTTGCTTCTCAAACAGTTTGTAATTGTATTGAAGTGCATTCAAAACACCGTCATTAGAGACATCTTTAACGCGTACCGGTAGCTTAGCTTTGCTCGTGGAAACATGAGCAATACCCGCGCCCATTAACCCACCGCCCAGTACGGCGACTTGATGCGTTTTCAGCGGCTCTGCCGAGCTGCCGTTTTCTTTTTTCATCTCAGTTGTCGCAAAGAAAATAGATCGCAGCGCTTTCGATTGCTCGGTCATCACTAGCTCGCCAAAGCGTTTGGCTTCAAGCTCATAGCCCTTTGTTAAACCTTTTTCTAGGCCGTGGCGAATCACTTCTAAAATCGCATCGGCTGCTGGGTAATTGC
>NZ_MCWZ01000327.1 GCF_002877365.1 Vibrio sp. 10N.261.55.A7 | reverse complement strand
CAAGAAATATAGGCTACCTTTAAGAGGTATGTTTTTCCCAAGGTGAAACAGTGGTAGATCTTTCTAGAAGACGATTATTTTCAAGAGCTAAAGTAGACGTCGGCTCTGTGCGCTTACCTTGGATTTCAAAGCTTGATGAGTTTGTATATGACTGTACTCGATGTGGAAAATGCGTATCGAGTTGCGAGACCAATATCATCGTAAATGGTGACGGCGGCTTTCCTACGGTCGATTTTTCAATTGACGAGTGTACGTTTTGTTATAAGTGTGCAGAGGTTTGTCCCGAATCACTTTTCAATCCTAAAAGTGATGAGCCATGGCAAGCAAAAGCAGAGATAAAAGAAACCTGTCTCGCCTATCAAAATATCGAGTGTAGAAGCTGCAGTGAGATCTGCGAGAGCATGGTGATAAGTTTTAAACCTGAATTGGGTAGGGTTGCACAACCCAAGTTAGATCTTGATATGTGCAATGGATGTGGTGCCTGTGTATCAGTTTGCCCTACATCCGCAATCAATATAAGCAATGTCAATAATAATGAGAGATAACTATGGCACTAAATGAAGTGCACATTTCTAGTTTGGTGGTTCATGTTTCTCCTGAGCATCTAAGTACGATTAAAGCGAAAATTGAAAGTTATGATAACGCTGAAATATACGGAGAAAGCCCAGAGGGAAAAATCATTGTGGTTTTAGAAACAGAAAACCAAGGATTTGTAACCGATACCATCGACGCAATTAATAATTTACCAAATGTTCTAAGTACTGTTTTGGTCTATCACCAAATTGAGCAAGGCTTAGACGATATGGACATAGACACTGGAATTAACCATTCCCACACTGAGGGTGAAGTATGAAAATGACAAGACGTGCGTTTGTGAAAGCAAACGCAGCAGCATCAGCGGCGGCTGTGGCGGGCGTAACACTGCCTGCATCAGCAACAAACCTGATTGCGAGCTCAGACCAGACTAAGATTACATGGGACAAAGCGCCTTGTCGTTTTTGTGGTACAGGTTGTTCTGTACTCGTCGGTACTCAGAACGGGAAAGTGGTTGCAACCCAAGGTGATCCTGAATCACCAGTAAACAAAGGCCTAAACTGTATCAAAGGCTACTTCCTGTCCAAAATCATGTACGGTAAAGATCGCTTAGAGCAACCGTTACTTCGTATGACCGACGGAAAGTACGATAAGAATGGCGACTTTGCTCCCGTTTCTTGGGATCAAGCTTTCGACGTCATGGCTGAGAAATGGAAAGATGCGCTTAAAGAAAAAGGCCCATCAAGTGTCGGTATGTTTGGCTCTGGTCAGTGGACCGTAATGGAAGGCTACGCTGCCGCTAAAATGATGAAAGCGGGCCTACGTTCAAACAACATTGATCCAAATGCTCGCCACTGTATGGCGTCGGCAGTAGTTGGTTTCATGCGTACTTTTGGTATCGATGAGCCAATGGGTTGTTATGACGACTTCGAGCACGCAGATTCTTTCGTGCTTTGGGGCTCTAACATGGCCGAGATGCACCCTGTTCTATGGACACGTATTACTGACCGTCGTTTAAGCTACCCACACGTTAAAGTTAATGTCCTTTCGACATACTACCACCGCTCTTTCGAATTAGCTGACACGGGTTACATCTTCGAGCCTCAATCGGATCTGGCGATTGCTAACTTCATCGCTAACTACATCATCGAAAACGATGCAGTAAACTGGGGTTTCGTCAACAAGCACACTAACTTTAAGCAAGCGACAACCGATATCGGCTATGGTTTACGTGACGACGACCCGCTTCAACAACAAGCGAAAAACCCTAACTCGGGCGATATGAGCTCTATCTCTTTCGAAGAGTACAAGAAATCTGTTGCTCCCTACACCGCTGAGTACACCACTGAGCTTTCAGGTGTACCAGAAGACAAACTTATCGAGCTTGCGAAGCAGTATGCGGATCCAGACAAGAAAGTGATGTCACTCTGGACAATGGGTGCGAACCAACATACGCGTGGTGTTTGGGTTAACAGCCTTATTTACAACCTTCACCTTCTTACCGGTAAAATCTCCACTCCTGGTAACAGCCCATTCTCTCTAACCGGCCAACCATCAGCTTGTGGTACTGCTCGTGAAGTGGGTACTTTTGCGCACCGTCTACCAGCAGACATGGTTGTCGCGAATCCAAAACACCGTAAAATTGCAGAGAAAATCTGGGACATTCCTGACGGAGTTATTCCACCTAAACCGGGTTTCCACGCCGTTCTACAAGACCGTATGCTTAAAGACGGTAAACTGAACGCTTACTGGGTTATGTGTAACAACAACCTGCAAGCCGGACCAAACATTAACGAAGAGCGTCTGCAAGGGTACCGTAACCCAGACAACTTCATCGTTTGTTCAGACCCATACCCAACCGCAACAGCGCAAGCCGCTGACCTTATTCTTCCTACTGCAATGTGGATTGAGAAAGAAGGCGCATACGGTAACGCCGAACGACGTACACAAGCTTGGTACCAACAAGTGGATACAGTAGGTGAAGCGAAATCGGATTTATGGCAAATAATGGAATTCTCTAAACGCTTCAAGATGGAAGAAGTTTGGACAGAAGAACAACTTGCTATGGCGCCACAATATCGTGGCAAAACGATGTACGACATGCTGTTCAAAAACGGACAGATTGATAAGTACCCTATCAAAGAAGCTCGTGAACTTAATGATGACGCTCACCACTTCGGTTACTACGTTCAAAAAGGGATATTCGAAGAATACGCAACCTTTGGCCGTGGTAAAGCGCACGATTTAGCCCCTTATGACGTATACCATCAAGTACGCGGATTACGCTGGCCAGTTGTCGATGGAAAAGAAACGCTTTGGCGCTTCAAAGAAGGCTCTGATCCATACGCTAAAGCAGGTTCTGATTGGGATTTCTACGGTAAACCAGATGGTAAAGCTCTGATTATTTCAGCGCCATACGAAGCGCCACCTGAGGTGCCAGATTCAGAGTTCGATTTGTGGATGTGTACAGGTCGTGTTCTCGAGCATTGGCATACAGGTACCATGACTCGCCGCGTTCCAGAGCTTTACAAGGCAGTCCCTGATGCATTGTGTTACATGCATCCAGATGATGCAAAAGCACGTGGCTTACGACGCGGCGATGAAGTTCTTATCGAAAACAAACGTGGTGAAGTTCGTATTCGTGTCGAAACTCGTGGCCGTAATCGCCCACCACAAGGGTTGGTATTTGTCCCATTCTTTGATGCGCGAATTCTCATTAACAAACTGATCTTAGACGCAACGGATCCTCTGTCAAAACAGACGGATTTCAAGAAGTGTCCCGTTAAGATCACTAAAGTTTCTTAATCGATTATTAGTGGAATTAGACAGTATGGCGGTTGGCCAATAACCAACTGCCTATCAAAGAATTAGCCATTAGGCGGAGAAAATAACATGAAAAAACTGATTACAGCGCTATTGTCAGTTGGTCTTTTATTAACTGGTGTCGCTCAAGCAGAACTTGATAATCCAGGTGGCATTGGTGGTGTTGAGTCACTACGTGGTGTGAGTGAACTTGAAGCAACGCGACCAGCTGATGATTTTAAAAAATTCCCGAGAGAACAAGCACTAGGTAGCGAGTTCGTTTATCAACCACCTTTGGTTCCTCACTCAGTGAGAGGGTATGAAGTCTCACTTAACGCAAACAAATGTTTGGCATGTCACAGCTGGAAAAATGCGAAAGAAATGGGCGCAACCAAAGTCAGTGTCACTCACTATGTCAACCGCGAAGACGCAGTTTTGGCCGATGTAGCACCTCGTCGTTACTTCTGCCTTCAGTGTCACGTTCCTCAAGCAGCCGCTAACCCGCTTATTGAGAATGAATTTAAACCTGTTGACGCGTTACGCTAATCGTAGCCGGTGTATAGAGAGGCTATTTTATGAAATTACTTAAAGCGTTCTGGAAACGCCTATCAAGCCCGAGTAAAGCTGCGGTTGGCGTTGTTTTATTCATGGGGTTTACAGGGGGTTTACTATTCTGGGGTGCCTTTAACACAGGTATGGAAGCAACCAACACAGAAGAATTCTGTTCAGGTTGTCACGCACCAATCGTTAAAGAAATCCAAGAAACCATTCACTACTCTAACCGTTCAGGCGTTCGAGCAATCTGTTCAGATTGTCACGTTCCGCATGAATGGACAGACAAAATTATCCGTAAAGTTCAGGCGTCCAAAGAACTCGTTGCTCACTTTATGGGCACGATAGATACTCAAGAGAAGTTCGAAGCAAAACGTGGTTACCTCGCAAATCGAGAGTGGCAACGTTTAAAAGCGAACGATTCTCTAGAATGTCGAAACTGTCATGAGTTTGAATTCATGGATTTCTCTGAGCAAAGCTCACGAAGTGCAAAACAACACTCAACTGCGTTAGCGTCAGGTGAGAAAACGTGTGTAGATTGTCACAAAGGTATTGCACATAAACTGCCAGACATGCATGGCATTGACGGCTGGTAATAGGGAGTCAGAAAATGAGTACATTTGAATCTGTTATCTGGCACGTACTTGGTTATAGTGCAATGCCTGTTATCATTCTCGCTGGATTTGCTGGCGTAGCCGCGGTTTGTATTTGGTTACTTTCGCTTAGCAAAGATAAAGAAGTCTAAGCGAATCCGTGATGAATTATAAAGCCACCTATAACGGTGGCTTTTTCTATAGGAATCAACAGATGAATCGAGGGAAGATTCCGCTGCTGCCAGATTTAGCTATTTGGGTAACCTTCAGGATTCGACGACTGCCAACGCCACGTATCTTGTGTCATCTCCTCAAGCGTACGTTCCGCTTTCCAATCCAGTTCTTTCATCGCTTTACTTGGGTCGGCCCAACATTCGGCTATATCGCCAGCTCGGCGATCAACAATTTTATAAGGTACCGCTTTGTTAGATGCGGCTTCAAATGCCTTAACCATGTCTAAAACACTATAACCATTGCCCGTTCCTAAGTTATAGATATGAAGACCATCCTTAGCACCCACTTTGTTTAATGCCGCTACGTGCCCCTCAGCCAAGTCGATAACGTGAATATAATCGCGCACACCTGTACCGTCGTTTGTCGGGTAATCGTTACCAAATACAGAAAGATATTCACGACGACCTACCGCTACCTGTGAAACGAACGGCATGAGGTTATTTGGAATACCCTGAGGATCTTCACCTAGCTCGCCACTCGGGTGAGAGCCAACAGGGTTAAAGTATCTTAAAAGCGTAATGCTCCAATCAGGGTTAGCTTTTTGGAAGTCAGTGAGGCACTCTTCAACCATCAATTTACTGCGGCCATAAGGATTGGTGGCACTCGTAGGAAAGTCCTCGGTGATTGGAACCGATGCAGGATCACCATATACGGTAGCTGAAGAACTAAAGACTAGGCTCTTTACACCCGATTCTCTCATGGCATCAACTAAAACTAATGTACCGTTTACATTGTTATCGTAATACTCCAAAGGCTTTTCAACTGACTCACCAACCGCTTTAAGGCCAGCAAAGTGGATTACTCGCTCAATGCTGTATTTTTTCATCACCTCAACCAGCAGCGCTTTATCTCGAATGTCACCTTGAACAAATTCTGGTTTAGATCCTGATACTTTCTGAATACGCTCTAAAACACTGCTTTTGCTGTTGTAAAGATTATCGAACACGATTGGAGTCATTCCCGACTCAATCATTTGAATGCAGGTATGGCTGCCAATGTAGCCCATTCCTCCAGTTACCAATACGTTCATTTCACTAGCCTTTGTTTATTTTTAGTCAACATTTTCATTAGTATAACCAATGACGTAGTAAGGTCATAGTCAATCACGGTACTGTTATGGCCTGTATTAACGTTGAGAATATGCCATCCAGCCTCTGCTGAAGAAGAGTGACTATTTTACGTCTCCATCTGTAAATCTTATTCCTCTCTCAATTTATCCTATCAAGCTTTTTAAACTTACGCTCCCATGTCATTATTTGATCTCACTAATCCACTCATGCTGAGATCAGATAAGCCATACTGATAGTGTCAACTGAATCGATTACGGATAATTAGAGATAGTAATGCAGAAAAATAAAATTACATTAAATTGCGATATGGGTGAAAGTTTCGGTGCGTGGACAATGGGTGCCGACGATTTGGTTATGCCCCACGTAGACATGGCTAACATTGCCTGTGGATTTCATGCATCCGACCCCAAAATAATGAGCCATACAATACAGCTTGCCGTTCAAAACCAAGTGCTCATCGGTGCTCATCCTAGTTATCCTGACCTTCAAGGCTTTGGGCGTCGTACCATGAATATTGAGCCTGAAGAGCTTTCAGACATATTGATCTATCAAATTGGGGCTCTAAAAGCGCTGTGTGAAAGCAAAAATACCACTCTAGGTTACATCAAGCCTCACGGCGCTTTATATAACGATATGCAAACTAATATCCAAATATTTGAAGCTGTGGTAGACGCAACATCCTGCTTCCACATCCCATTAATGACGTTGGCCTCACAGAATAACCAACAACGATTAGAAGTTGCCGACCGATTTGATGTCCCTTTATTATTTGAAGCATTTATTGATCGTGCTTATTTAGCAAATGGAATGCTCGCTCCAAGAAGTGCTTCGGGGTCAGTTCTCACAAGTAACGAAGATATCCTTAACCAACTTAAGCAGATAGTTCGCTACAAAAAGGTGTCTACTTTAGACGGTTTTGTCATTCCAATCGACGCGGACACGATTTGCGTACATGGGGATAACGAAAACTCAATTCAGCTTATTCAAGACATTTCTCGATTGATTAATGACAGTTAAACTGACTAATAAATATTTGGCGGAGTACATTTTGACGTTTAAATTCACAATACACCCCATAGCAGAGTGCTCTATCCTAGTTCGTTTTAATGCAAAGCCCAGTAAGGCGTTATCTCTTTACATTGGTCACTGCAGTCAGGCTCTAGATAAAAGCTTTTCAAATGTGATTATGAATGTTACCCCATCTTATGACTCAATCTTGGTCGATTACCTGCCACATAGGGTGGATATGGCTATTTTTATCTCTTTGTTAGAAGAGAGCATTAAGAAAACTGACTCCCCTGAATTAGTTGAAGATCGAATAACAACCTTACCCGCGTTCTATCATGAATCCGTTGGCCTAGACTTGCACCGTTATTACAACGAAGGCCTTTCATTAGAAGATATTATTCGACTCCATACAGACCAAGAATACACGGTAGGTGCCATTGGTTTCGCCCCAGGCTTTGCCTTTTTAACAGGCGTTCATTCGACACTTCAAAAACCTCGGTTGGAATCTCCTAGAGTCAATGTAGCGAAAGGCAGTATCGCCATTGCAAACAACCAAACGGCGGTATACCCGAACCCTTCCCCCGGTGGATGGAACATTATTGGTAACTGCCCTATCGACCTTTACAACCCAAACTCTGAAGAGATGACGCCATTTTCTATTGGAGCAACAGTTCGTTTTCGCTCGATTACTAAAGATGAATTTTTGTCTTTAGGAGGCGTTCTATGACTGTACTGAAACCCAAGAACCATAGATTAAGAGGAATTAAAGTTCATAAACCTGGCCAACTTAGTCTTATTCAAGACTTTGGTCGCTTTGGGCTCAGTCACATGGGTATAACTCAAGGAGGCCCAGTTGATGAATACGCCTATTGCTGGGCTAATCATCTTCTTGGTAATCCAATAAATTGTGCAGCTCTAGAGATAACGTTAGGTCAGGCAGACTATGAAATTCTAGAACCTTGCACGCTCTCTATAGCCGGCGCCGATCTCAATGCGACTTTAGATGGCGTTCGAATAGAAAACTGGAGTACGTTTAATGCTTCGAAAGGGCAAAGACTAAAATTTGCTTTAGCTCGAAATGGTTTAAGATCTTACCTTGCTGTCCGCGGTGGCTTTAGCGTCAAATTACAACAAGGAAGCTGTGCAACTGTCACTCGAGAAAAGTTGGGCGGTATTCATGCTGATGGAAGAGCTCTTCAGCCAGGTGATGAACTGCTATTTTCCAACCATGATCTGCTTAGAAAACATACGTCGCTCACTTTTCGATTTCAGCCAGATTACAACCTTCCCCTAAAATTAAGGGTCATAGAAAGCTATCAAAACGATAGATTTTCTGATGAAGCCATCCATCAGTTCTACAGCACAACATTTAAAGTCAGCCAGCATATTGATCGTATGGGGTACAGACTGACCAATGGAAAAGTATCCCCACCAAGTCAAGAACTGCTCAGTGAAGGGATTGCTTTGGGTTCAATCCAAGTGCCACCCAATGGAGAGCCCATCATTTTACTCCATGACCGACAAACTATCGGCGGGTATCCAAAAATTGGCTGCGTAGCTCGAATTGATTTACCACGCTTAGCCCAAGCAAGGCCCGGTCAGGCCGTTCAATTTGTGAAGGGTGATCTTCTAGGGTTGCAGGATGTTTGGTGCCAGTGGGCTAAATTTTTTGGTTTCTAAAAAACCTATATTTTTCACGAATCACAGTATTTCAGCGAACATTTCACTGCACCAAACAGTGTGCTTCACCAAACACGGTTATTCACCAAACATTCTCGCAAACAGTTAGATTAAATATCGCTCATTCGAACAGAATACTAGTTGCCAGTTTTTAGCGCTAATTCTTTCGGGTAAGCTCGAGACACCGCCAATTCAGTCGCTTTTTCCTCAACCTGAGCATAACTCAGAGATAACGATACTGGATGAATCGATTCAATACTTTGATTCGATCCGTCAACTAAACTCCAGTGACTAACTATTTTTCGGGCAGCTTCTAGTGCCGATGATCCCTTAACCACTTCGACTCTTGCGTAGTTATGGTTTTCAAAACTAACGTCAGTTGACCGTAACGTCGCATCTTCACCGGGTATTTGCTGAGCACCATAAAGTGGCTTAGCCGTAATTAAAGCCGAACCAAATGAAGGAATAAATTGCTCCATATGAGTGATTGCTTTCAGCGTTCTGGAACTCATCGCGTCGTCTTGCCAACCATGAGTGATTTTTTCGGACAACTGCTTAGGCAACTGGGGCTGAGCAGATTCGGCCGTAGAAGAAACCAATCCGTCTTTAAATAAAGTGATATCTTCTGTCATGCCATGAAGTTGGAAAACACCATTGGCATAAGGCGTGAGTTGTGCCATCCCTTTCGATGTGCCACGCGGTCCATGAAAGATAACCTCTGGCCACTCCTGATCACAATCTGCCCACTTTGTTAGGTATGCAGCTTTAAATTCAACCATGCGATTACGTTGATAGTTTGCCTTATCATCAACGGTACCCGTCTGGTAGCCACAAGCATTAACAAGATAATCAGCTTTTAACTGGAGAGCCTTATCATCAGAATTCTTGTATGTCAGTAACCAACCGTCTTCAGCATATTGAGCTCGAACCAATGTCGTGTCAGTCATTACGTTACAGTTTTCAATTTCATCCAATACCAAGGTGGCACTAGCGGCTAACCGGAAGACACTCCACCCGTATTCTTGTACCGCAATCACTGGGTATTTCAACACATCAAGCTTTGCATTTTGAGCAAAGGGAATCATCCAATCATCAAATTCAACGGGATGCTGAGTTTGATGCCTTTTACTTAGTGCTCTTAGGTCAGATTCTGTATACGATTTAAAGTAGTTTGATGCTGCCCCTAAAACCCTATTTCTAGGATCTAAGTCAATGAGGTTTTGATAGCAAGATTGAATCACGGCTAATCGATTCAAGATATCTTGTGGATCTCCTTCATCGCTTTTTGGCGTTGCTATGACCGTAGGTCTGCGATTGATTGTATGGGGAAACAAACGAACCGTATCAATCGACTGCTCCAGGAGTTCAATACACTGAGAGGCTGATATTTCACGATAGAGATTACCGCCTGCATGTAAGTGACAAATAGGAGGCCCATTGACGAGCCCCGGCCCTTTTTCAAGCAAAGCAACGGAAATGCCAAGCTCACTCAAATGGACCGCAGTTGTCGCTCCAGAGACCCCTCCACCAATAATGGCTACTCTAACGCGTTTCAGGGGCTTTACTTCATTTTCCATGGTAGACATCATTAATTTTATTCTGTGCGTATTTTAAAAGGTTAAAACTCATATTCAACCGATAATTACGTCTCAATAGCACAAGAATTTTTCGTTTGGAACAACAAAAAAACCGAAAAAAAGCTTGACGCTATAATTGTAAATAACAATTTTTACACTGTTGTGAATAACAAAATTCGGTGATGTTACGCTATCAAAGGGCTGCGCTCAGATCACGACTTATCTACAGCCTAAGTTATCCAAAACTTTATCCACCGTTTTTGTGGATAAGTGTAAAAACTGTATGAGTAAAGACTAATTAATCTCTTTGTTCATAGGGGTTAACAGTGTTTTAACCAAACTATTCACAACGATAAAAAGTGTGCAGAAAGCAATCATAGGGAGTACCAACCACAAAGAAATATGCCAAGAGTTTGGCAGCTCAAAACCAAATTTCAGTATCCCTGCCACTACCAACTCCGCCCCTAGGCTTGCCACGGTACCAGCCACTAATGCCATTAGCCCATATTCCGCCCAGATTGTACGGTTAATGAACTTATGCGTTGCACCTAGCGTTCGATACAGGCGCAATTCTAGCTGTCGTTGTGAAAGACTTAATTGCAGCAAAGTGAATATGAGCAACAAGCCTGCTACGCCACCTAACCCAGCCAGTAAAGTTATGGCCCAAACAAACTGTTTAAGTAGCTGTTCAATTTTGCTACCCATCTGCCGAATGTCCATCAAACTCACCGTTGGAAATTGGCGTGACAAGTTCGAAACTAACTCTTGATGACTGTCTTCAAGGCGGAAGCTCACTAAATAGCTCGCCATGTGTGATGACATCAAGTCTGGTGAAAAGATAAAGTAGAAGTTGGGCTTCATCTCTCGCCATTCTACCTGACGAATAGAGTTAACCTTTGCCTCGATGACTTGAGCACTTACTGTGAAGGTCAAAGTATCACCAATGCGAATGCCTAGATCTCTCGCAACTTCTGACTCCACTGAAACCCCTTTAACAGTGCTCCATTCCCCTTCAAGAACAGGATTGTAATCAGGCAGCGTTTCCCCCCAGGTAAAGTTAAGCTCTCGTCTTAGAGCGTCACTTTGTTCTTCCGCTCCTTCCTTCGCTTTAGCATCAACGCCATTAATTTGCGTCAATCTGCCGCGAATGATGGGGTAAGCTTGCGAACGTTCAACATTATTGTCATCAAGCTGAGACAGATAGTTGTCTTTTTCAAATTCAGAGATATTTAGGGCAAATGCATTCGCAGCATCAGCGGGTAAAGTTTGCTGCCAATCTTGAAGTAAATCGGTTCTAACTAGCCATAGCGTTGCCATTAACATCAAAGACAGCCCCAGAGCACTGTACTGCATACCCGTCATGACAGGGGTTCGATGGATTCGGTTTAGCGCCAATTGATAAGTAGGAGGAAGCGGAAATTTAGAGAGTAAACGAATCAACAATAAGCTAATAACGCCCAATACGACTAAGATGCCGACAAGACCACCAAGTAGCAACCAAACCATGGTATTAGACGCGTAATACACCAGCAATGGCACGATTGGAACCATTATCAAGCCATAGTAAGTCCGTTTTGCAGTCGAAGTGTTACTCGGCTGCATCGCTTCCGCAGCACCAGTATTCATTAAGTTAAGCAGAGGAATACCAATAGCCGGGATCGCGATTAATCCACACGTTGCCAAAGAGAAAACAAAAGGCGCAGAACCATAGCTAGGTAGATCTTCCGGGAGGATATCGGTCAGTGGTAATCGCAGTAGGTATTCCAACAATATTCCCGATGAATAACCAACGGCCGTCGATATCAACAACAGTATACTAATTTGGAGTAGCAGCCAGTGAGAAAGCCATCGCTTCGTCGCACCTAAGCTTTTCAACATGGCCAGTGTTGTTCTTCTTGAGGCCACGTAGTTTTGACACGTGAGAACCAAAGTGGCTGCTGCCATTAATATGACAATGGCCACACTTAAAGAGAGATATTGCGTCGTGTTGGTGAACACATCGCTTGTTCGACTTGCACTGTTCGTATCGCGCCAACGCTCGCTGGGCGTTAACGTCACTTCTTGTTTTAATTGATCAAGCTCTTCCCCTTTACCATTAAGAAACCACTGATAACGGACTCGACTGCCTACTTGAATTGCTCCCGTTTGAGCGATATCAGAATAATGGATGAGTACCGTTGGCATTTGTTGGAAAGGATTAAATGACAAGCCGGGCTCTTCAAGAATCGTTCCGGTCACTTTAAAGTCGGCATCACCTATTGCCAACGTATCACCGATCGCGACATTTAATTGGCTAAGTAAACGGCTATCTAACCAGAGTTCATTTTGACTGACGTTTTGTTTCTCGCCAGAACTGGTGCCCAACCTCATGGTTCCACGCAGTGGATAATTACCTTCCACCGCTTTAACCGAAACAAGCTGCATCTCAGAATCACTAAATGCCATGGTTGCGAAACTGGTGACCCGCGCTCCAACAATATTAGAATTGGACATCGCTTGTTCTAACTCATCTGGAATAGGATTTGATGAGCGAAAAACCAAATCGGCGGTTAACGCATCTTTGCCTTGTTTGACCACTACCTGCTCTATTCGCTCAGCAAGTGCTGACAGCGCAAAAACGCACGCAATGATTAACGATAATGACAAGGTAATAGGCCACAACTGCCCCTGACGAATCTCTTTTAGACTCCAACCTAGCAACCAGCGACTCTTGGACATTGCTACACCGTTATTTGATGCTTGATTCATTTATGCTTACCTACCGTCTCTGATTGAACCTGTCCAGATTGGAGGTGAATCGTTCGATCGCATTGACTTGCTAAGTCAAGGTCGTGCGTGACCAACACTAATGTCGTGCCGTGTTGTCTATTCAGATCAAAAAGAAGGTCAACCACTGTTTCTGCGGTTTTCTGATCAAGATTACCCGTGGGTTCGTCAGCAAAAAGAATCTTCGGGTTAATCATAAAGGCTCGAGCAAGGGCCACTCGTTGCTGTTCTCCGCCCGATAGTTGAGATGGAATGTGCTCAATGCGCTTCTCAAGACCTACCTGCTTTAACAGCTCCTTGGCACGGGACACATCCACATGACCGCCATTGAGTAGACATGGAAGAGTGACGTTTTCTAGTGCCGAAAGGGTCGGTACAAGTAGAAAGCTTTGAAATACAAACCCGACCTTGTTCGCTCTTAATGTCGCTCTTTGATCATCCGTCATGTCAGAGATAGAATCGCCCAACAAATCAATAGAACCTCTAGTGGGCGTGTCCAAACCTGCCAATAGAGTCATTAGGGTAGATTTACCCGCACCAGAAGTACCAACAATAGCAATGGTCTCTCCTTCTTTGACATCGATATCAATATCGTTAAGGATGGTAAGTGATTCGCGGTTATTCGAAATAACCTTTGATACTGACTTTGCACTAATAATGGATGTTTGCATGATTCGGCTATTTTCCTTAATTTTTATATTTTTATTCTCAAGCGTGGCAAGTAGCAGCACACTATTGGTGCTTGGTGATAGCCTAAGTGCAGGTTACAGAATGCCTATTGAGCAGGCATGGCCTTCACTATTGAGTAATGCTTTAAGTAAACATGATAAAACGATTCAGGTCATTAACGGTAGTATTTCTGGTGATACGACTGGGAATGGTCTTTCCAGATTACCTACGTTGATTCAAGAACATGCCCCAGACTACGTACTCATTGAGCTGGGTGCAAATGATGGATTACGAGGCTTTGCTCCGAATCTTGTTTCTAATACGTTAACGCAAATCATATCGATCACTAAAAAATCAGGTGCAACACCGATCTTAATGCAAATTCGAATTCCACCCAATTATGGTAAGCGCTATAGCGATGCTTTCTTCCAGATATACCCAAAACTCGCGCAACAAGAGAATATCCCTCTCATTCCTTTTTTCCTTGAGCAAGTAGTGATTAAACCAGAGTGGATGATGGAAGACGGTTTACACCCAAAGCCTATCGCTCAGCCGTGGGTTGCCGATTTTGTCGCGGGAGAGCTGTCTCAACATTTATAAATTTAATGGTCTAGCTCAATAACACAATCATAGGGTTAGGTTATCTTGGTCACTTGTTTGTTGTTAAAAGGTCCCTCAAATGGTTATCAAACCTATCATAAAAGGCATGGTCGCTCGTTCAGCACACCCTTATGGTTGTGAACAATCGATACTTGAGCAGATTCAGTTCGTCAAAAGTGCAGATCCAATCAAAGAAGGCCCTAAGCGCGTCCTCATCCTAGGCGCTTCTTCCGGCTTTGGCTTAGCTTCTCGAATTGCCCTCTCCTTCGGTGGCAGTCACGCGGACACTATTGGTGTCTCTTTAGAAAGAGGCCCAAAATCCAAAGGAGGAGCAAGCGCGGGTTGGTACAACAACTATTATTTTAAGCAACAAGCAGAAAAAGCAGGTCGCATTGCCATCAATATTGATGGCGATGCCTTTGCCAAAGACACTCGTACCAAAGTCATTGAAGCCATAGAGACCTACTTTGAAGGTGAGGTTGATTTAATCATCTACAGTTTAGCCACCGGCGTTCGCCCTAACCCAGCAACAGGGGAATTGTGGCGATCTTCCATTAAACCGATTGGGCAAGATTTAACAAGCAGCATTATCAGCTTAGAGGACGACAAGTGGGATGATGTCATTCTCAAAGCAGCCACTGAGCAAGAGACAGAAGAAACAATCAAAGTCATGGGTGGTGAAGATTGGGAAAGCTGGATAGACACACTGATTAACTCTGAATCCATCGCTCAAGGCTGTCAGACTATCGCTTTTTCTTACGTTGGTCCGGAGATTACACATCCTCTTTACCTAGACGGTACATTAGGCCGAGCGAAGATCGACCTCCATCAAACAAGTCATTCGTTAAACCTTAAACTCGCCAATTTTTCTGGTGGCGCGTACGCGACCGTATGCAAAGCGTTAGTGACGAAAGCCAGTGTGTACATCCCTGGTCTCACTCCTTATATCATCGCTCTTTACAAAGTCATGAAGCAAGAAGGTGTTCATGAGGGCTGTATTGAACAAATGCAACGCTTATTCCGAGATCGACTTTTTAACCAAAGCAAAGTGCCACTTGATGGCGAAAGATTACTCAGAATGGATGACTTTGAGCTAAAACCAGAGATTCAAAACAAAGTTTCTTTCCTTCTAAGTAAGATGAACCAAGACAATTTCAAAGAAATCGCAGATTACCAAGGGTTTAAGGCTGATTTTCTAAAACTTAATGGTTTCAATTATGAGGCGGTTAATTATAATGACCCAGTCAATATTGATGAATTTATAGATACAAGTGACTAATATATAAGGGTCTCATATTTAAGACTCTCATCAATGAACCAAGGCCCCAAGATTTAATGGGGCTTTTTTTTGGTACATTAGCGAAGCGTTCTTATAATTAAGAAGTTACATGACATTGAGCGAACAATTAGCCAGTCTCGAAGCACCGGAAGCCATCGTAGACTTTAATCATCAAGGAGCAATAGATATGTCAAAGATCGATGCTCAAAAACTAGCTATTCCAGCTTCCATGCTAGTCGGTTGGCAAAACACCTTAAACCTGCTTGCAGAAATCGTATCTGTACCTGCAGCACTCATCATGCGGGTTAGAACGTCAACTATAGAGGTATGTTGTGCTAATCACAGTACTACTTCTCCGTACTCCGTTGGTGACAGTGAAGAATTAGGCCAAGGACTCTATTGCGAAACAGTGATACGAGAAGGGAAAGAGTTGCTCATAGAAAATGCGACAACCAACCCTGAATGGTGTCAAAATCCAGATATCAAGCTAGGCATGATTGCCTACTGCGGCGTTCCACTCAATTGGCCGAATGGTGAACATTTTGGCACGATTTGTATCCTCGATGAAAAAGAGAACCCATTTACGCCAACCTACCGTAGCCTCTTAGACAGTTTTCGCTTGTCTATCGAATCTCAATTAACCACTCTTTATCAAAGTGAAAAGCTCTATATATTAAATAATGAACTCCAAAATCGAGTGAATAGTCGTACTAAAGACCTCGCAAGCTTAAACTATTCGCTAAACAAAGAAATTGATAAACGACGTGCGGCTGAGGAGCAAGTTCAATATCAAAAACTTCATGATATTGGAACAGGTTTTCTTAACAGGAACGCATTGGAAAAAGAATTGGCCTATCAGATTGAAAGCGCAATTGATCACGACATTGCTGTAGTTCATATCGGTTTTACCAATGGGCGACGATTGCAGTCAAAGTATGGCTACCACGAGTGGGATCTCATATTGACGCACTATCGATATAGACTGAACTCGTGCATACAAAATCTAGACGTCATTACGGCAAGACCTACATCGACTGATCTGGTTTTAATCGTCAAATCGAACCAATTAAAAGGCCAAGTTGAGGCTCTTTGTCATAGCCTGGTAGAAGTTGGGCATTCTGAGTTTATGGTTGAACAGGAAAGTGTTCACCTCCATGCTTATATAGGGATTGCAACATCGAAAGATACAGACAGTAGCCCTGAGCTCTTGAAGTATGCAGCGGAAGCCATGCTCTCTTGTAAAGATTCTGGCCACAAGTTCAGTTTTTACTCCCAGACATTTTCCGAAAGCCATAGCCACCTCAATCAACTTGAAAGTTACTTGCTGCAAGCAGTAAGAAGCGATGACCTGCTGCTTTACTTTCAACCAAAGGTGTCGCCTGTTACACATAAGTGGACAGGAGCAGAGGCTTTATTGCGCTGGCGTCACCCAATACTGGGTGATATTTCTAATGAGCGTTTAATCCATATTGCTGAGCAGAATGGATTGATCTTTGAAGTTGGTAACTTTGTATTACGATCCGCTGTTGAAAAAGCATCGCAATGGGCCAAATTCACATCCGACTTTAAAGTCGCGATTAATGTGTCTGCAATTCAACTTAAGAATGTCAACTTTGCGAATCAAGTAGAAGATCTTCTGGAAGCGTATCAACTTCCCGCCCACTTTCTAGAATTAGAGGTGACAGAAAGCGGTCTGATAGGTGATGAAGTTATTGCGCGAAATACACTGACGGCATTGCACGAATTAGGAGTGACGTTGTCACTCGACGACTTCGGTACTGGATATGCGTCATTCCAGTATCTTAAGAAGTATCCATTTGACTGTATCAAAATCGACAAAAGCTTTATTCAACAATTGGATTCAAGTGAAGAAGATAGAGCCATAGTTCGTTCCATCATAAGCGTTGCCAAAAAGCTTAATCTAAAAGTCATTACTGAAGGGATAGAAACCCTCAGTCAAGAAGCGTTCATCATCAGCGAAGGGTGTGAATATGGACAAGGCTATCTATACGGTAAGCCAATGCCATGCGATGAATTCGAGCTTGGTCTGATAAATCAAAATCAATCTGGCGATGACTCAAGAGCCTTGCCCCATTAAAGTATTGAATTGTCTTTGACTCTACAGGCGGTGGTTTCTATAATCGCCGCCCTAATGTATTTACGTGAGCAATTTGGATATGGACCAACTAACAGCCGTCCTCAAGAAACTAGAGAAACAAAATTACCGTGCCTACCAGCAAATTAAGGGCCAGTATGACTTTAGTGACTTTGAGTTACACATAGACCATATCCAAGCTGACCCTTATGCCTCTGCTTCTCGCTTCAGAGCAACCCGAGCATGGTCTTTAACCGGCTTAGAGTGGTTGAGAAACGAATCGATTGATTATCAGATCGCTGCGCGAGACTTTATCGCTCGTAGCTTCTCTGAATTCGCCAAACAAGACAATAATGTGAGCATTGCCCTAACTGGACAAACCGTATTAGACAGTACATCGGTTATTTTTTCAGAACACGGAATTGAATTACGCTTTCGCATCAACCTTCCTGCGGACGGACGCAGTATTCTAGCGAAGAAAGCACTCAACATCTTAACGTTCCATTTACCTAAGTTCATTCGCAAGTCAACGCTAGAAAGAGAGCTTAACAAAGACGCATTAGTTCAACACTGTGAAGTGATTGAAGATCAAGCGGCAATGCGCGCACAGCTTAAAGAAAACAAGCTCACTTCATTTATCGCTAATGGTAGCGTTCTTCCTCGTATCGCAGGTAATTCTGATTTTCCGATGAAAGATGCAGTGCCATTTACTGCACCGAAATCTTTGGAGATCTCCCTAAATACCCCGAACCAGGGCGTTGTTACTGGCATGGGAATTCCTACGGGAATCACACTTGTTGTTGGTGGAGGATTCCACGGAAAATCGACCTTATTAAACGCCATCGAGCGCTCAATCTACAACCACATACCAGGTGATGGTCGTGAAGGGGTCGTCACCGATACTAAAGCGATGAAAATTCGAGCAGAAGATGGGCGTAGTGTCCACCACTTGAATCTCTCGAACTATATAAATCACTTACCAATGGGTAAAGACACAACGGATTTCACAACACAAGACGCTTCAGGTTCTACTTCTCAAGCAGCATGGTTGCAAGAGTCGATAGAGGCTGGTACTCACGCAATCTTAATTGATGAAGACACTTCCGCTACCAATTTCATGATTCGCGATGAGAGAATGCAAGCCTTAGTATCGAAAGGCCAAGAGCCCATTACACCGTTAGTCGATCGTATAGGGCAATTAAGAGACTCGCTTGAAGTATCAACCATTATCGTTATGGGCGGCTCTGGTGATTACCTGGATGTGGCGGATACCGTGATTCAAATGCACGATTATCAACCTGTTGATGTCACAGAAAAAGCGAAAGAAGTGATTCTTAAGCATCCAAGCGAACGTACAAATGAATGCGAATCGACACTTGATACCTTTGCACCACGTTCAATCAATTGTGCAGCACTTCAAACGCTTCTGATTGATGGAAAATTCCGTGTTTCCGCAAAAGGAAAAGACGCGCTTCGTTTTGGCAAAGATTTCACTGATATCTCTGCATTGGAGCAATTAGAATCAAGCTCGGAAGTGAATGCAATGGGTTGGGCGATATTCCAGTTCGCGCAGAACTCTGGATGGAGTAAGGCGCCTGCTAACACATTTGAACAGCTTCTTGATGATAACTGGCACGTCAACATGCCTAAGAATGGTGACCTTGCAAAGCCACGAGTATTGGATGTGATGTCTGCGCTCAACAGAATGCGTAAAGCTCAGTTCAAATCCAATTAAAGAAGCACTATAGAAACAATGAAAGAAGAAAGGAAGATGACTAAACTGTCATCTTCCTTTTAGAAAATCTTAACTATAAAACCACGACAACCATTTAGTGACGGAGTATGTGCCACGCTTCGCACAAGATTCTAAATTTGTCCGCATTGCCATTTTCACGATCTGGATGCCATTTAAGCGCCAATTTACGCCAAGTTTTACGAATTTGTGCAGAGGTAGCATCAGACTTCAATTCAAACAAAGAAAGTGCTTTAGCTCTGTCCATGTCTTTGCCGTTAGTACTGCCCACAAATTCTCTATATCGGGTCCAGAATTCATTCAACAGGCGTTTTACCTCGCCCTCTTCCGCTTCATAATTTATCCATTGCGTATAATAATCACGAAGTGGATCTTCAACATCAATACAAAACTGATTCGCAACATTCGACGATAAAAGAGCAATATCCATTGCCTGTACCTGAAGCCAATTGTCAGGATAAAGGGTTTCCTGAAGTTGGTATAGCGCGTTCATGATAAGGAAGTTGCGTTTAAACAAATCCTTTTCTGGTTGCTCATCAAGAATAGGCACAAAACCTAATTCCGTTATATGGGACGCTAATGTATGAACTTTCCACCCAGAAGGATGTTTTCTCAACACCTCTAGAATTGGCCAAACCAAAGGGTTTTCCATATAGCTTTGAAAGCAGGTTGTTAGATTGTGTTCAGCGTTCATAACCAGTAAATGCAATGGGGTTTCTTTAATTGAAAAACACTCCCCCCTATTTGTCGAGTTATTCATACAGTTTGCTAGCGATGATATGAGCCCTGCGGCAAAAATCTATCTTCACCCACTACTTAACGCTGTACAGTTAGTGTTGAACTGAAGAGAGTCATGGCTAAATATAAGTATGATATAGACGACGCATACGATAAAAATCCTCTAGTTTCGTTAGTTACCGACGTTCGAGTTTATCCATTCTAGATATGGGTTTAAACCTTGGCTGAAAGGAACTTGTACAACCTGGGGTACGTCGTAGTCGTGCAAACGAACAATCAGTTCTTCTATTGCAGAATAAACATCAAGCTGTGTCTTAATCACAAGTAAGACTTCTTCACTTTTACAGAGCTCGCCTTCCCATAAGTAATGGCTTTCTATCGGCATGGTTTGTACACATGCAGCAAGGTGATCTTCGAAAAGCGCTTTTATTATTGTGTTGGAGAGTTCTTTGTTCGGAGTCGTTGTCAATATCATGCAGCAGTCAGAGTTCATGTTTTCTCCTCATTTTAACCAAATCACAACAAATCTATGAATTGCTTCTCAAACTTAGCATGAAAACTGTCGATAGGATTTAACAAACTGAGATGTAGGCTAAGATAGTTTACAAGCATCTAGTTCAAGATGCTGTAAAGCTGCCGAGAACACTTTATGACAAAAAATAATAATATAATAAATGACCCTACGAGCTGTCCCCTTTGTGCCAGCGATGATTTCTTAATCTCAGAGGATAACGAAACTCTCATTTGCGCCCAGTGCGGCTCTCATCTCAATCAAATATCTAACATCCAACCCGCAATACTCATACCTTGTTCATCTCTAGAAAACAAAACTATACACTCAATAAGCCACGTTGCTCACTGAGCCATTGTTGTATGGAAGTTAACTTTGAAAACGTTTCTACTTCGTTATGATCAATATGACTTAGAAGGAACGTTTTTACTCCCGCACTGATACCTGCTTCAATACCTTTCTTTGTGTCATCGACATAAATACACTCGGCCAACGAATACCCCATATTCATCGCCGCATAGCATATTAAATCTGGATCTGGCTTCCAACTGTTCGCTTCGAACGCTGAGAACATTTTTCCTTCGAAATATGGGGAAAGTTTTGTTAATTCAAGGGAGTATTGCATTTTTTCGAGTGGGCCATTGGAGACAACACAGTATTCCATGTCGTTATTACTCAGGTACTCTAACAGCTCATTGGCGCCATCCATTGCTTCCAGATCTTGCTCAAATAAGGTCTTTAATTCTTGGCGATATAGAGGCTCCAACACATCAAGCGAAATATTCACTCCTACATGCTCACATGCCGCGAGTAAGATATCAGCGAGCTTTCCACCCTCAAAATGTCTCAAGGCATCTTCTAATGGAAAGTGTATCTTAAACCGAGTAAAAACATTCACAAGAGCCTGGCAACATAAGCGTTCACTGTCGATCAACGTGCCATCACAGTCAAAAATTACGCACTTTATTTTCTGAGCCATTACTTGCCCTCTATTGCTTAGATTAACTCCATCATATTCAAAGTTAATACCGAGGACAGGATCTATCTAACACTACGAATGACTGCATGTAAGCAATGATGAAAAACTGCGAGCGAGTCACTGTTTTCAGAATCGTTACTTTACATTAACTCAATATATACACTTATATCAGCGCTATCCGTAGTTGCTTTGCGCTCAATGAGATCAACAATGAAAGAGTCACGTACTGTCTCTATCGAATGATTTAGTTGGGAAATAAGGTCATGATCACAAGCAAAATCAGACACCAAAAGAGTGTCATCCGATCGCGTTACAATTGCAGCAGAGATAGGCTTTCCACCGATAAACCCAACATACAACTCGCAAGGATCCGACAGTATTATTTGGGTAAAGAACTCTAATACATTCGCTTTTTCTTTCTCATCACTCCACCAAGAAGACTGCAGTAATGAAAACATCACAGTAAGTCGGTGGAAATCGACAAGGTAAACATCATCGGGTGCAAAGATCTCTACTGGATTGGCTTTGTGTTCCGACCAATTACGGTACTCCGCTTGAGATAACCTCGCTTGGTAAAGGGCTTTACCAACCAGACTTTCTTTCGTCGGGAACTTAACGTCAACATGTTGAAACAGCCATTGATTTTTAATATCGGAGATAGGAAGCGAAGTGATTGACATGCATTAGATCCAGATAAGAAAGTTGTTTGAGAATAACGATACTTATCGATAGCCACAAGGCTTTTACGAAAACCTTTCTCAGAATGCAAAGTCACAACACTTGGCTAACCAATGACTTTATCTGAATGCAGTTCGTTCTTAATTCACCAATTCTATTCATAATTGATGAATTATGGGGTTACCATATTGTATTGACTCTTATACACTCAGGATTCACCTGATTAAATGAGCATGAATAGATGATCAAGAAAATAGCACTCATAGCGGCAACCGCATTGACACTAGCGGCATGCGACAGTAGCGAAGTGGGCGACGTAAGTTTAGGGATGTTCACTCTCAAAGACATAAAAATGTCATCGCTCGATGATGACAAGATTTCTGGTGTTACCTGCCATATTGCATCGATTGAAGCCAACCTTAGCCTTTCAGACCCAAGTGACAGCTCTATTTCATGTCGTCAAACAGGCGATATTACTCCTGAGATGATAGCCACAATCGATAAAAGTAAATCCGGTGAAGTCGTCTTCAAAAAATCAAAAAGCATTTTCTTTAAAACAATGAAAGTTAGACGTATCTATGATGCTGAAAACCAGACCTTGCTTTACTTGTCTTATACAACTAAAGAGACGGATGGCAGTTTCAAACACAGTCTGTCTACAGTGCCATTGTGGGGAACGAAGGCATACGTAGAGCCAGCTATTACAGCCCAATAAATACCAATTATTAGCGTCTAATTAGCCCTCAAAATGTTTGGGTCACAATGAACTTCACGTTGTTTATTGTTGGCCCTTTCTAGTTTCAGTTTCTGTAGTGTTACTCTAAGGTTCGTTGAATAAACCGTATGCCTTTGTTTCATTATCGCCAGCACCTCTTCGCGTAACGTCCACTCATCCTGAACACCGTAATCTCATCCGTCATAATTATGTAATTCCAATGTAACGAAAGATTCATTGTGTGATATAATTCAATAAAATCCTCAACTACTCTGTTCTCATGAAATTTCCTGGACAACGTAAATCTAAGCACTACTTCCCAACTCACGCTCGAGATCCATTAGTTAATCAAATTCAACAAACGCCTAAGTTACATCGCCCTATCATTGTCGGCGTTGGTCAAACGATCGTTGATATCGAAGCAAGAGTTGATGATGCATTTCTTGAAAGATACGAACTCAGCAAAGGGCATTCGTTAGTCTTAGAAGAGAGTAAGGCGGATGATTTGTACAATGAACTGGTAGAGTCCGGCCTCATTACCCATCAGTACCCGGGTGATACCATTGGAAATACACTTCACAACTATTCGGTATTAGCGGATAGCAAGTCGGTTTTGCTTGGGGTGATGTCAAAGAACATAGAAGTGGGCTCGTACGCTTATCGATACCTTTGCCGCACGTCTTCTCGTATGAATTTAAACCACCTTCAAATGGTTGATGGGCCGATTGGCCGCTGTTACACATTGATTTCAAACGATGGTGAACGCACGTTTGCTATCAATGAAGGCCACATGAATAAGCTGCGTCCAGATAGCATCCCTGAAGATGTTTTCGATAAAGCCTCTGCACTTGTGGTGTCATCGTATTTAATGCGTGGGAAACCTGAAGACCCAATGCCTCAGGCCGTCGCCCGCTCGATAGAAATCGCTAAACAGAAAAACATTCCTGTCGTTCTTACTCTTGGGACAAAGTATGTCATCGAAGGTTCTGAAAAGTGGTGGCAAGACTACATCAAAGAAAACATCACCATTATCGCGATGAACGAAGAAGAAGGCGAAGCGTTAACAGGTGAGAAAGACCCACTAGTAGCGGCTGATAAAGCGCTTGAATGGGTAGACCTTGTACTGTGCACGGCTGGGCCTATCGGACTCTACATGGCTGGCTATGTGGATGACTCAGCCAAACGAGAAACAGAACTTGCTTTGCTGCCAGGCAACATTCCAGAATTCAATCGATTCGAATTCAGTCGTTCAATGCGTCAATCAGATTGTCAAAAGCCAGTTAAAATCTATTCCCACATAGGCCCTTATTTAGGTGGTCCTTTAGAAATCAAAAATACAAACGGCGCGGGCGATGGTGCACTTTCGGCATTACTTCATGATATGGCAGCCAACAGCTATCACGAAACAAACGTGCCTAACTCTGCCAAACACGACAATCCATACCTAACCTATTCCTCGCTTTCTCAGGTATGTAAATACGCGAACCGCGTAAGCTACGAAGTACTAACACAGCACTCTCCTCGCCTATCTAGAGCGCTTCCAGAAAGAGAAGATAGCCTAGAAGAGACCTATTGGGATCGCTAGGGACGTTAAGAACCTTCGGATAGGAATTTAAAACTCAGGCATATTGTCCTGAGTTTTTTTCATTCATCGCTTGGTCATTGACTAAGTGATGCGTTGACTAAGTGTCTCAGCTAGGTGTTCACATTTTCAATCAAGCTACTCAGAGCTGTTCTCGATTGCGATATTTGCTCTGCCAAATGACTCTTAGCTTCGGAATACTTAGAGACAGGGTCAGACGATTTTTCTATCGCCAAACACGTTTCATACAAAGCCGTTAAACCTAGGCTTGAAGCAGACCCTTTAAGTTTATGAGCTGTTGCTTTGATTTCCACAGCGTTACCATCCTTTTCGGACAGCTCGAACTTGGCATGTGCTTCATTGCAACCATCAACAAACAACCTCACCATTTCTTCAACGGATGACTTCCCTAAGATTTCAAGATCGGCGAGTAACACAGCTTTATCTATAATTTCAGACGTAGTATCAACGTTAACCGTAGCCTGAATATTAATTTCCGCTTCCTCCCCTTTACGTGCTCGTTTCTGAGTATCAGGAGAGCTGTCCAGTTGACGACCATTTGTACTGATCAATGAATTGATTGTTTGGGACAACAGATCTCTGTCGATAGGTTTCGCTAGATAGCCATCGAAGCCTGCGCTTAAGTAACGTTCGACCTCTTCATCAAAAACATGCGCCGAAACCGCAACCATAGGGACAGAAATTGTTGCTTGTTTAAACTCTTGTAACAGCTCTACGCCAGAACAATCAGGTAGGTTGATATCCATTAGAACGATATCAATCGTCTTTTGCGCTAATTGTTGCTCAAACAGCACTCTCGCTTCTTTTCCTGTGTGCGCTACCGTCACATGATGACCTAAGCTATTAAGGAAGCCTTCTGCAACAAGGCAATTAACTAAGTTATCCTCCACCAACAGCACACTAAGAGCGCGTTGTTTGTCATTGCTCGTTTTTTCGAACGTGATTTGTGAAGTTTCATTTCCCGATGTCTTTATAGGATGTTGTGAACACGCCTCTAAAGGTATGGTCGCAATAAAGCTACTGCCACTGCCGACTTCAGAATCAACAACTAAAGTTCCTCCCATAGCAGTGACAAGACGATGGCTGATTGCCAAGCCTAAACCCGTACCGCCTTTGGAAACATCACTCTCAGTCGCTTGGGTAAACGCATCAAACAAATGACTTTGATCTTCTTCGGATATACCAATACCTGAGTCTGTAACCTCAAATACTAGGTTAGTGTCACTGCCTGGCTCTGGCTTCGGCTCTGCGTGTACGTAGATATCGATGTAGCCTGAGTCCGTAAACTTCACAGCATTCCCAACCAAATTACTCAACACCTGAATAATCCTGGTCTTATCACCGAGCCAATAGGTTTTAACGTCACTTTCAATACACAGATTAATGTCTAGCCCTTTCTCTTGAGCAGAAGCGTTGAACAGACGATAAACATCATTCACCGAGCGATGCAAATCAAAATCCGTCGGCCGTATCTCTAAGTATCCCGCTTCAATTTTCGAATAGTCCAAAATGTCATTGAGTATCATCAATAGCGTTTTACCACTGCTATCAATTACGCTTAGATAGTTTGTTTGTAATGTATTCAGTGGCGTGTCTTTCAGCAGCTGAATCGTGCCCAATACTCCATTCATCGGTGTTCGAATTTCGTGACTCATGGTCGCCAAAAAAGCAGATTTAGCCTTATTCGCTTGCTCCGCCGACACTTTTGCCAAAGCAGTGTCACGGGCAACAACAATTGCTTTCCCCATATCAGCAAGCTCATCGTTGCCTTCGGTTTTCACTTGCACGTTAAGGTCGCCCGCTGAAATAGAGCGTAAAGCTGAAGCGTATTCGTCTAAACGAATCACGACTTGCTTATACACGACTCGCCAAACAATTAATGCCGCCAGTATAAAGCCGGTAATAGCCAGCAAAGCCAGTGTCCATTGTGCTTTTGAGAGTGTCGATTTTACATTGTCGACCGCTATCGTTGTCGACGCATTGGATTCATCGATTAACTGATTCACCGTGGTATTCAGATCCACCATTTGTCGCATATTTTCTTGTATCAATTGTGCAAGAGACAGATCGCTTTCGTGTCTCAGATGCAACGCTTCAAAGACCTCACTGCGATGTTCGAGTTTCTGAAGTAAAGCGTCCATTTGCACTGAGCGAGTGGGATCTTCTACCGCTTCAACTCTTCGCTGCATGATAGAAAGATTATTGGAAAACTCGACGCGTATTTGTTCGATACGGTCAATATCGGCCACCGTCGCCATCTCTTCGATTTGATTTAATATCTTATGCGATAGAAGATGAAATTCATGGAGACGCTCTGAGAGATCAAGATCGACTTCAACCAAATCATCTAACGCGTTGTAAACCGACTCGACTTGGTTTTTGTCTAATAATTGGTAGATATGAGTGACATTGGCGACAGCAATAGTGCTCGTATTCAAAACTTGAGTTCTTGCTAGTTCTTCTAATTCCGTGGCTAACATACGCATGGACTGTATCTGCACATTAACGGCTGAAGAATAGATAAGCTTTTCCTCAACGACAATCCCAAGTTGGGCGAGCGTGTTAATGATATCCTGAACGTTTTGTTCCAACCTATCAAGCAACGCTGTATCAAAGGTGTCTGAGCCAAGCAAGCTGATGTGAGACAGTAGAGTTTCTAACTGTCGAAATAAAGTTGTCCCAGTTTGTTGGTGTTCGAGCTCGGTTTTAGAGTGAGTTAACGCTTGAGCTGAAGTTATAATACGAGCACTAAGCTCTGAGACTTTTCTCGCCTCAATCATTGAAGGGATAGCTCGGTTGACGACATTTCGTTCCGTCTGCGCGACATACGAAAAGCTCAGAACTCCTACCAAGGCAGACATCAAAACAATCAGCGCCATTGCCGAAAAGGAAATGAGCAGCTTTCGTCCTATACTCGCTTTAGCCAACAACATAATAAAACTTCGCTTCTTAAGTTTTTAATATTCAGCTATATTTTGCAGTGTTTATGACTATTATGCCAATGAATAACTCGATGTTGACACTACCCGACTTTCAGACAGCCAAACGACGCACTCGCATGAGAACTAAGGCCTCAAGCGGAAACTTCGCCTATTCATTGCCGACGTTTCTTTTACCCCTGCTTTTATCGCTCGTATCGCAATTTGTAGCAGCGACGCCCAATCAAAAATCAGGCGTCGAACATCCATTTAAGGTATGTACCGTTTACCCCCATTTAAAAGATTCTTACTGGCTGTCCGTTAATTATGGAATGGTAGAGCAAGCGAGAGATTTGAATATCGAGCTAAAAGTCTTTGAATCCGGTGGATACTCAAACCAAATTAAGCAACAACAACAATTGGTCGATTGCGTTGAATGGGGGGCCGATGCGATTATTCTGGGCACTGTATCTCCAGATCTTTACCAACATTCATTAAGAGATCTTATTGGGCAGACACCTGTTTTCGCGACAGTTAATCACCTAGAGCTGGACACGTTTCATTCGAAGTACTTAAAAGGAAAGGTTGGTGTAGATTGGTATCAAATGGGCTTCTTGACTGGACAATACTTAGCGAGCCAGCATCCACTAAACTCTGGGCGTGTGAACATTTCGCTTTTTCCCGGCCCTGACTCCAGTGGCGGCACCAAACCCGCGATTAAAGGTTTCTACGATGCAATAAAAGGCAGCGACGTCCATATTATTGACACACTCTGGGCAGATAATGATAAAGAGTTACAGCGAAATCTAGTCCAAGAGAGCTTGCAACAATACGATGTCGAATACATCGTGGGTAGCGCCGTTGCAACAGAAGCGGCTATCAGTGAAATAAGATCAAAGGATGGAGAAGAACAAGCTAAGTTAGTCTCAATCTATTTAAGTCATGGGGTTTACCGAGGCATCATTCGTGGGCGGGTTGAGTTTTCACCAACCGATCAAATGGTTGAACAAGGCAGGCTATCGGTCCTTCAAGCCTATGATTATTTGACGGGGAATCCCTACGAATATGCTCAGGCACCAATAATCCAAGTCATCACGCCAACGGATACTTTAGAAAATAGAATCGATAATTCTCTATCTCCATCAGGGTACAGACCTACTTTTTCAGTCGAAAGTATTGATTAGTCGCTTTTTATTCATAATGATAGAGAGAATAATTGATAAGGAACCCTACATGGACAAAACAACTCGCACCATGCCAGCGCATAAGAACATCGCATTGGTTGCACACGATCACTACAAGCCGGAACTTCTGCGCTGGGTGACAGAAAACAAAGAGAAACTTCAAGGACACTTCCTTTATGCCACTGGCACGACAGGGCACATGCTAAGCAAAGAAACCGGGCTAGCAATCAAGAGCCTAATTAGCGGACCAATGGGTGGCGACCAGCAATTAGGTGCACTGATATCAGAAGGGAAAATTGATGTAATGATTTTCTTCTGGGATCCATTGAATGCCGTTCCACACGATCCCGATGTGAAAGCCTTGCTGCGTATCGCCAGTGTTTGGAACATTCCTGTTGCAACCAATCGTGCAACCGCTAAGTTCCTAATCGAATCACCACTGATTGAGCAAGAAATCGAAATTGAAATTCCAGATTACGAAGCTTATTTAGCCAAAAGAACGTAATCTAATACAGACAATACGCAAACGCGCTTGTCGGCATGTGTCACAAGCGCTTTTTTAGGTTATTTTTGTTTGATCACGTCATAATTCGAGGTATCAAGCTCTTTCACAAAAGACGACCCATCACCAGAATAGCAAATCCAAACCTTTTCCTTCGCTCGTGTCATTGCGACATAAAAGAGTCGCCTCTCTTCT
This sequence comes from Vibrio sp. 10N.261.55.A7, assembly GCF_002877365.1. Lineage (GTDB taxonomy): Bacteria > Pseudomonadota > Gammaproteobacteria > Enterobacterales > Vibrionaceae > Vibrio. The sequence continues at coordinate 942 of NZ_MCWZ01000327.1, read as the reverse complement.
GCATACGCAAAATCATCACTCGATTGAGTCAATGCGCTATTCAGGTGCAACGATTTCACTTTGCTTGGAAATTGCCCTTCTTCAACCGAAAGAATCATAACAAAGTCGGCTTCCTTACCTTTACTCGCATGACATGTCATGAATTCAATATTCAAATCGGTGAATTGCTTTTTCCAATCGCCTAGCAATTCGGGTTTGTGATAATGGTTTCTGCCAAGTAATAGGACAGATTTCGTGAGCTTATTTTTTGCACTGGCATTTAGTTTATCCAGTACTTTTTCGACACGGCTCATGGGTGCCAGATAAACGCACTTTTGTTTGACTGTCTTATGACTATTCAGATCTTTTGCTAATTGAGCAGGGTTCTGCTGAATAAAGAGATTAGCAACCGCGCCAATCTGACTATTGAAACGATACGTAGTATCAAGATAGTGAACGGTAGACTGTGGAAAACGCTTCTCGAACCCTATCGTTAAATCAACATCTGAGCCTGCAAATTGATAAATAGACTGCCAATCGTCCCCTACCGCGAAGAGCACGCAGCGTCTTTCACTGCTATGTTGGTTACACAAGGCTTCTATCAATGCTAAGCGATCGGGTGAAATGTCTTGGTATTCATCGATCATGACATAGCGCCACTGACCCTTGAATTTGTTCTTGATGACATAGTCCGTGGCTCGACGAATCATCATATTGAAATCAATGTGATTCCGCTCTTTTAACATTTGCTGCCACACCTGATAGCAAGGCCACACTAATGAGAGCTCACTGTTGAGGCGAGTGTAATCTGCATGTGAGATCAGCTGCTCTTGAATTTGCTTTTTCGTAAGGCCAGATGCAGAAAGCTGACTGAGTTGCTTATCCAACCAAGCAATTAACTTCGGGTCTTCAACATGACTGCCTAACTCATCATCACCCGCTAAATACGCGATTGGCCACTTC
>NZ_MCWZ01000326.1:6036-23749 GCF_002877365.1 Vibrio sp. 10N.261.55.A7 | reverse complement strand
ATATAGCAAACCTCCGACAATTCGTATAAACCTATGTTAATAGTCACTAATAACGATAAATCCGAATTAACGAAGTTAAACCTCGATATAACCATACAATTAGACTTGAAAATTCATTAAATCCAACAGTATAGAACGCTCCCAAAGGTTGAAAAATAGTAAAATTTTGGCTGCACGCGTAACAATAACTCCAGCCTCATTAACAAAAGTAAGGAGCCTATTGGAAGCCTTAAACGAGAAAGTGAGCACGAAACACCCTCACACTTCGATTGTCTATTTATTCACTTTTGTGATTTTCAATCATCCATCAGTACTCTTTCGGCCTAAATAACGCCAATAATTAAGTCATACAATTTATAAAGTCGAGATCGAATTGGATTACGCAACGAGGCGATAGTTTGTACGTGTGATATAGTATTTGTATTCTAAAAAGAGGAGCATTTACGATGTCAAACGGAAGAGTTCTGCACACTATGTTACGTGTAGGCGATTTGGATAAATCGATTGAGTTTTATACAAAAGTCATGGGCATGTCGTTATTACGAGTAAACGAAAACAAAGAATACGAATACACACTGGCGTTTGTTGGCTACGGTGATGAATCTCAAGGCGCTGTTATCGAGCTTACCTACAACTGGGGTAAAACCGACTATGAGATGGGTACAGCATTTGGGCATATCGCTATTGGTGTCGAAGATATTTATTCCACTTGCGATGCAATTAAAGCAGCCGGTGGCGTTATCACTAGAGAGGCTGGACCGGTTAAAGGTGGAAGTACAGAGATCGCGTTTGTGAAAGATCCTGATGGTTATATGATTGAATTAATCCAAAGAAAAAATGCCTCCGAAGGGTTAGGTTAGTAATTCTTTAGGGATAGATAGATATAGAGGCAACTTAACGTTGCCTTTATTACACCAAAGTGTTAATAATAATTCTCATTTGCGTTAAGGTAAGGATCTATTGATGAACGTACAACAATGGGAAGAACACACACTTCTGGCGGATGTTGCAATGCAGCAAAGTGATCACCTAAGAGGAATTCTTCACTACCAGCAAGCGCTGACTATCAGTGACCAGTTGACGCATATCGAAGAGATAGAGATCGAGGAACGACTCATCGTCTCCGTCATTTCTTGCCACAACATGGCTAGATTTTGGCGCTCTATGGGAGATGAGAAGTATGAACTAAAGTACTTACAACTGGCCTCTGAAAAAGTGCTTTCCCTTGTTCCACAATGTGCCAACAGCCAATGTGAATCTTATGTCGATTCGTTAGGATGCTGTCAGAAAGCACTCATAGAGTTTCTAAAACGGCACCCTAACCCAGACATCGCAAAACAAGTCAGTCATTTAGACTCGGCTACGAACTGTAATCTGATCTCAATGTTCAAACTCAATTGATACCGAGTGACGTCTTAGACCTGAGTTCTACCTAGAGAAATTACAACGCGTCGGTTTTTATCTTTGCCTATTGGGGAAGAGTTATCCGAGACTGGACGTCGTTTGCCGTAGCCCTGCACTTGGATGCGGTCTTCAGGTAAACCCAAAGATTCAAAGTAATCACGTAATACTTCAGCTCTCTGCTCTGACAGATTCTGGCTGACGCTTCTTGTGTCAACTGAGTCGGTATATGTAGAGACGAGAACAAGATCGATATCTTGATTATGTCGAATATACTCTGCAATTTGAGCTAAACGCTTTTGTGACGCTTTGTTCAATTGAACGCTGCTGCGGTCATAGTGCAATATAGTGAACGCAATATCTTCAAAGCTATACTGAAGCAGATTCGCGATACAATCACTGAATACGTTGTATTTCTGTTGGAACAATACCGAAGATAGTGCAACTTCAATACGCTGATCTCGACTTTGCCAATCTCGATAACTGAATGTTGGGTAGCGCCCTTTTTCAAGTTCTCCCAAAATTCCCCAAGCGGTTTGCCCACCGATATAGCCATCAAATTGTTTGAAGAATTTGATATTGGTAATTCGCTCCGCATTTTCTCCTGGACGCCAAGAAGGCGGCAATGAAACAAGACTGACGTCTCGCGTCTCCCCCATCGGCCTGCGCATCTTTAACTCAAAATCGAGTATGATCTTTTTGCTTGCGCGCGACGAAAACTCAGCATCGCCATAGTTCGGAATAGGATGTACTAAGCGGCATTCTAAAGGTGTATTCACCACCATCTGCCAAGTCGATTGCATTGGCGTCGCAACATAACGTTTGTCCAAGGCGAAAGCGGTTGGTACAGATATCATATTGGTTAATAATACAGCGCTAATCGCGACCCACTTTTTCATATAAACAGTTCTCTTTGATACTACCTTTCAACGGCGATTATTTGCCGCTGTTATCATCTTCACTTTACAATGCAATTTCCTAGCCATGTAATTTGCCGAATTCCCTTTCAATCTAATATTCTTCGGTTTTTCTCACTGCGAGAATCTGCAATAATGCACGGCTTGTTCATCCAACCGAAAACATTATGACTGTAGAAAACGAATCATTTGCACTTAACAAACGCTTCCGTGGGTACTTCCCGGTTGTCATCGATGTCGAGACTGCAGGCTTCAACTCAGAAACAGACGCCTTGTTAGAAATTTGCGCTGTTACTTTGAAAATGGATGAACACGGTGATCTGCACCCCGCGACAACAATCCATTTCCATGTCGAACCTTTTGAGGGTGCGAACCTCGAAAAAGCCGCGCTAGAATTCAATGGAATTATAGATCCTTTCAGCCCATTGAGAGGGGCAGTGACGGAAGAACACGCATTGAAAGAGATCTACAAGCTCGTTCGTAAAGAGCAAAAAGACGCAAATTGCAGTCGCGCTATTATTGTCGCGCACAATGCAACGTTCGATCATAATTTTGTTATGGCGGCTAGCGAGCGTAGCAAATTGAAAAGAGTCCCTTTCCATCCCTTCGCAACTTTTGATACCGCCGCGTTAAGTGGCTTAGCTTATGGTCAGACCGTTCTTGCCAAAGCGTGTAAAACTGCAGGGATGGATTTTGACAACAAAGAAGCACATTCAGCACTCTATGATACTGAAAAAACCGCTGAGCTTTTTTGTGGCATAGTCAATAAGTGGAAAGCCTTAGGTGGTTGGCCTCTTGTTGATGATAACAACTAAAAACAAACACAACTAACCGAGAAAACTATGAATCCTGTTGTAATTTCTGTCTGTATCATGCTGATACTCGCTTTGATGCGGGTGAATGTCGTTGTTGCTTTGACGTTCAGCGCCATCGTTGGCGGCTTAGTCTCTGGCATGAGTTTAAATGACGCAGTTTCTGCTTTTGAGAGTGGTTTAGGTGGGGGTGCTACCATCGCTTTAAGCTACGCTATGCTTGGCACATTCGCTGTTGCCATCTCTAAGTCTGGTATTACCGATTTGCTTGCGCAAAATGTGATTAAGCGTATTAATGGTAAAGAAAATGGCGCCGCAACAACTGGCCTGAAATACGCCGTTTTAGCATCTTTGATTCTTGTCACAATGTCATCGCAAAACGTCATCCCTGTACATATCGCCTTTATACCTATTCTTATTCCACCTCTTTTAGGCGTATTCGCAAAGTTAAAGATGGACCGACGTATGGTGGCTTGTGTTCTAACCTTTGGCCTAGTCACACCTTATATGATTTTACCTATTGGCTTTGGTGGCATCTTTCTCAACAATATCCTATTGAAAAACTTGCATGATAACGGCCTCGAAAGTGTTGTTGCTTCTCAAGTACCTACTGCAATGTTGTTACCAGCATTGGGCATGGTATTTGGCCTCTTGAGCGCTATCTTGTTCACTTACAGAAAGCCACGAGAATACAAAGAGACAACACTCACTCATGTCAACGAAGAACCAAAAAGCATCAATAAGAAGAGCATTTTGGTTGCCTGCGTGGGTATTGTTGTTGCTCTGGCTGTTCAACTATCGACGGGCTCTATGATAATCGGTGCACTCGCTGGCTTTATGGTGTTTACGTTTGGTGGCGTTATCGCATGGAAAGAGACACAAGACGTATTTACCAAAGGCGTTCACATGATGGCTATGATTGGTTTCATCATGATTGCGGCGGCAGGTTTTGCGGCTGTTATGAAGCAAACTGGCGGCGTTGAATCTTTGGTTGAAGCGTTATCGACTACGATAGGCGACAACAAACCTCTTGCAGCCTTGTTAATGCTGATTGTTGGCTTACTTGTCACCATGGGGATTGGTTCTTCTTTCTCAACGATTCCAATCTTAGCTACTATTTATGTTCCACTGGCGGCAGCGTTTGGCTTCTCACCAATGGCAACGATCGCTCTAGTCGGTACTGCAGCGGCGTTGGGTGATGCGGGTTCTCCAGCGTCGGATTCCACATTAGGTCCAACATCAGGACTCAATGCTGATGGCCAACATGAGCATATTTGGGAAACGGTTGTACCCACCTTTATTCACTACAATATCCCACTGATCATTTTTGGTTGGATTGCGGCGATGGTTCTTTAATAGCATCTAGGTTTCAAGTGAAGTAATCGTAGAGTCAAACCATTGACTACAAAATAAAAAAACCGAGCACAAGAGCTCGGTTTTTTATTCAAACTTAGTTGGCATTACCAACCAGTGATTTCGCGTAGTCCTTTGCCGATATCAGCAAGTGACTTAACAGTCTTAACGCCTGCAGCTTCTAATGCTGCAAATTTATCTTCAGCGGTACCTTTACCACCAGAGATGATTGCGCCAGCGTGGCCCATGCGTTTACCAGGAGGAGCTGTAACACCAGCAATGTAAGAAACAACTGGCTTAGTCACATTTGCTTTAATGAACTCAGCCGCTTCTTCTTCTGCAGTACCACCAATCTCACCAATCATGACAATGGCTTCAGTCTCTGGATCTTCTTGGAAAAGTTTCAAAATATCGATGAAGTTTGAACCAGGGATAGGGTCACCACCAATACCTACACAAGAAGACTGGCCGAAACCTTCATCTGTAGTCTGCTTAACCGCTTCATAAGTTAGCGTACCAGAGCGAGATACGATACCGACTTTACCCTTCTTATGAATGTGGCCTGGCATAATACCAATCTTACATTCGTCAGGTGTGATTACACCTGGGCAGTTAGGACCGATCATACGCGTGCCAGTCTCTTCTAGCTTCACTTTCACATCAATCATATCCGTTGTAGGGATACCTTCAGTGATTGTTACGATAAGCTCGATACCTGCATCAATCGCTTCTAGGATTGCATCTTTACAGAAAGGTGCTGGTACGTAGATAACCGTTGCTGTTGCGCCTGTTGCTTCTACAGCGTCACGAACAGTGTTAAATACTGGTAGGCCTAAGTGCGTTTGTCCGCCTTTACCAGGAGAAACACCACCAACCATTTGTGTACCGTAGGCAATTGCTTGCTCTGAGTGGAAAGTACCTTGTCCACCAGTGAAGCCCTGACAGATCACTTTAGTGTCTTTATTAATTAGTACAGACATTATTTCGCCTCCGCAGCAGCAACAACTTTTTGAGCAGCGTCAGTTAGTGACTCAGCTGCAATGATATCAACATCAGAATTCGCTAGAACTTCGCGACCTAGGTCTGCGTTAGTACCTTCTAGACGAACAACAACAGGAACTTCAACGCCAACTTCTTTCACTGCGCCGATGATGCCTTCAGCAATCATGTCACAACGTACGATACCGCCAAAGATGTTCACAAGAACAGCTTTCACATTATCATCAGATAGGATGATCTTGAATGCTTCAGCTACACGCTCTTTAGTTGCGCCGCCGCCTACATCAAGGAAGTTAGCTGGTTTGCCGCCGTGTAGGTTTACGATATCCATCGTGCCCATAGCAAGGCCAGCACCGTTAACCATACAACCAACATTACCATCAAGTGCTACGTAGTTAAGCTCCCACTGAGCTGCGTGCGCTTCGCGCTCATCTTCTTGTGAAGGATCGTGCATCTCGCGAAGTTTTGGTTGGCGGTACATTGCGTTTGAGTCAATGTTGATCTTGCCGTCAAGACAAAGAAGGTTACCTTCACCAGTAATAACAAGCGGGTTGATTTCTAGTAGAGCGAGGTCGTACTGAGCAAACATTTCACCAAGACCCATGAAGATCTTAACGAACTGTTTAATTTGATCACCAACTAGACCAAGTTTAAACGCCAGTTCACGACCTTGGTAAGCTTGAGGGCCCACGAGAGGATCAATCGCTGATTGGTGAATCAACTCAGGCGTTTCTTCAGCGATTTTTTCAATGTCGACACCGCCTTCAGTTGATGCCATGAAAACAATCTTACGAGTTGCACGGTCTACAACCGCACCTAGATATAGTTCGTTAGCAATGTTTGACGCTTCTTCAACTAGGATTTTTGTTACCGGCTGACCGTTAGCGTCTGTTTGGTAAGTAACAAGGTTTTTACCAAGCCATTTTTGTGCAAACTCTTTAACACCTTCTTTCGTGTCATGCAGCTCTACACCACCTGCTTTACCGCGACCACCTGCGTGTACTTGACACTTTACGACCTTCTTTTCAGTGCTAACGCGTCCAGCTGCTTCAAAAGCTTCTTGAGCGGTATCACATGCGAAGCCTTCTGGCACAGGCAAACCGAATTCTGCAAACAGCTGTTTGGCTTGATATTCATGCAAATTCATTTTGTTATTCCATTTGTTTATCCCTAAAGGGATTTATTATTTCCGTAACGTCGCTTTCTATTGCGAAACGTCTGTAGGGTCTTCTCAAGTAAGTCGCATTCTATTTGGGCAATAATAAACGACCTAAATGAAGGCTAGACAGTTGAGCGCATCTAGCCCATGAAACCTTCCACGTCGAGTCAACTGAACTCAATCAACTCGACGCTTCAGCGATACTAAACGTCTAACAGTAGACGCGCAGGATCTTCTAGTAACTCTTTAATTGTCACAAGGAATCCAACAGACTCACGACCATCGATTAAGCGGTGGTCATATGACAATGCAAGATACATCATAGGTAGGATTTCAACCTTGCCATCTACAGCCATTGGACGGTCTTGAATTTTATGCATACCCAAGATAGCAGCTTGAGGCGGATTGATGATTGGTGTGGACATAAGAGAACCAAATACACCACCATTAGTGATAGTGAAGTTACCACCAATAAGCTCATCAACCGTTAGCTTTCCGTCACGACCTTTAATAGCTAGCTCTTTAATGCCTTTTTCGATATCGGCAAAACCAAGCGTATCGCAATCTTTAAGGACAGGTGTCACTAGGCCACGAGGGGTCGATACTGCCATACTAATATCGAAGTAGTTGTGATAAACAATATCAGTACCGTCGATAGAAGCATTCACTTCTGGGTAACGTTTTAGCGCTTCTGTTACCGCTTTTACGTAGAAAGACATGAAACCAAGACGCGTATCGTGACGCTTCTCGAATTGGTCTTTATATTGCTTACGTAAATCCATGATTGGCTTCATGTTAACTTCGTTGAACGTCGTTAGCATTGCCGTGCTGTTTTTCGCTTCTAGAAGACGATTAGCCACTGTTTTACGCAGACGAGTCATTGGAACTCGTTTCTGGCTACGTGCTGCGGCAGGAGCCTGAGGCGCTGGCTCTTGACTTGCTGCTGGCGCAGATTTCGCTGACGCTAAGTGTGCATCGATGTCTTCGCGGGTAATACGACCACCAACACCAGTGCCTTTCACTTGAGAGGCTTCTAAGTTGTTCTCAGCAAGAAGACGACGAACAGCTGGGCTCAGTGCATCGTTGCTTTCTTCAGTCAGTGAAGCCTTATGGCGTTTGTCAGGTGACGCTTCTTTGTCATCTGTCGTATCAGCCGTTGGTTCACCCGCAACTGCGCCAGGCTTAAGCTTAGCGATCAACTGCTTTGACAGTACCGTTGCACCCTCTACTTCGATAATAGCCTCTAGAACACCCGCTTCAGGAGCCGGTACTTCTAGGACAACTTTATCTGTTTCAATATCTACGAGTACTTCGTCACGTTCAACGGCATCACCAGGCTGTTTATGCCAAGTCGCTACTGTCGCGTCCGCTACTGATTCAGGTAAGTCTGGAACCAGAATTTCAATAGTCATAATTAGTGTCTTCCTTTTACTTCTAGTTCTTATTTCGAAACTTGAGGGTTGATAGTCAAAGCGTCTTCAACTAACGCCTTCTGTTGTTTTAAGTGTACCGACATATATCCAACCGCAGGCGATGCTGATGCTGGTCTACCGGTATAGCGTAACTTGCCGTCATTTGGTATCGCTGCCAAGAAGTTATGCTGACTACAGTACCAAGCACCTTGGTTTTGAGGCTCTTCTTGACACCAAACAAACTCTTTCGCGTTTTTATATGGGGCAATCGCGGCTTGCACATCCTCTAGTGGGAATGGGTACAGCTGCTCAATACGCACAATTGCAATATCATCTTGTTCATTGTTTCTACGCTGGGCGAGCAGGTCGTAATAAACCTTGCCAGAACAAAAAACGACTTGCTTGACCTTAGCAGCATCAAGTTCGTCTATCTCACCAATTGCCGCTTGGAATGTTCCTTCTGCTAGTTCTTCAAAAGAAGACGTACACAGAGGATGACGAAGCAATGACTTAGGTGACATTACAATCAAAGGACGTCGCATAGGACGAACCACTTGACGGCGGATCATGTGGTAAACCTGAGCAGGTGTTGACGGAACAACGATCTGCATGTTTTGTTCAGCACATAACTGCAAGTAACGCTCTAGACGAGCTGACGAGTGCTCTGGGCCTTGACCTTCATAACCATGAGGCAGAAGCATTGTTAGACCACATAAACGTGCCCATTTTTGCTCACCAGAAGAAATAAATTGGTCAATAACAACTTGTGCACCATTGGCGAAATCACCAAACTGCGCTTCCCAAAGAGTCAGTCCGCCTGGTTCAGCTGTCGCATAGCCATATTCAAACGCTAACACAGCCTCTTCCGAAAGCACTGAGTCGAAGACTTGGAAAGGGCCTTGTTTATCATGAATATTACTTAGTGGAACATAAGTACTCGCATCGATTTGGTTATGCAGCACTGAGTGTCGATGGAAGAAAGTACCACGGCCAGAATCCTGCCCAGAGATACGTATACGCTTACCATCATCAACCAATGTTGCATAGGCCATCGTTTCGGCCATGCCCCAATCAACCTGTTTCTCACCACTGACCATCGCGACACGATCGTTGTAAAGCTTGTTTACACGGCTTTGCAGCTTATGGCTTTCAGGGTACTGACAAACTCGATTACCGAGCTCTTTTAATCGCTCGACCTCAATTTTGCTTTCCCATTCCATATTCCAGTCATGACCAAGATACGGAGACCAGTCTACTGAGTGAAGAGCCATTGGGCGCCACTCTTTTACGACCACTTCGCCGTGGTCCAGCGCATCACGATAACCGTTGACCAGTTCCGTCGCGGTTTCTATATCGAACTCTCCACGATCAATCAGTACATCGGCATAAAGCTTACGAGGCGTTGGGTGCTTTTTGATCTTTTGGTACATCAACGGCTGAGTTGCATTAGGCTCATCAGCTTCGTTGTGACCATGTCGACGATAACAAACGAGTTCGATGACGACATCACGTTTAAATTCGTTTCGGTAATCCAACGCGAGGCGAGCAACAAAAGCAACCGCCTCTGGATCATCAGCATTCACGTGGAAAATCGGTGCCTGAACCATTTTCGCGATATCAGTACAGTACATCGTAGAACGCGTATCGCGAGGGTTTGACGTGGTGAAACCGACTTGGTTATTCACGACGATTCTAATCGTGCCACCAACACGGAAACCACGTGTTTGAGACATGTTAAACGTCTCTTGCACGACACCTTGACCAGCAATTGCGGAGTCACCGTGTACAGTAATAGGAAGAACAATACTGCCATCTTTATCGTCTAGACGATCTTGACGAGCTCGAACTGAGCCAATAACCACTGGGTTAACTATCTCAAGGTGAGATGGGTTAAATGCCAAAACTAGGTGAACATCATTACCTGGAGTTGCGAAATCGGCAGAGAAACCTTGGTGGTACTTAACGTCACCAGTACCCCATGTTTCGTCATGTTTGCCCGCAAACTCATCGAATAAATCTTGAGGCTTCTTACCTAACACGTTAACCAACATGTTTAAGCGACCACGGTGAGCCATACCAACGACAACTTCACGCATTCCTTGACTACCAGCATGACGAATAAGTTCTTTCGTCATTGGTATCAATGCATCACCACCTTCTAGAGAGAATCGCTTCGCACCTGGGAATTTAGCGCCTAAATAGCGCTCGAGCCCTTCTGCAGCGGTCAGCTCTTCTAGGAAGGCTTTTTTCTCTTCTAAGTTAAAGGATGGTTGACCGGATACAGACTCTAAACGTTGTTGGATCCAACGTTTTTGTTCTGTGTTCGTCATATGCATGTATTCTGCGCCAATCGAACCACAATAGGTTTGCTTCAGAGCAGTATAGAGGTCTTTGAGCACCATCGTCTCTTGGCCAATGGCAAAAGAACCGACGTTGAAGGTTTCATCGAAATCTTCTTCAGTGAGATTGTGGAATGATGGATCTAATTCTGCGACAGCAGGTCTAATCCATAAACCTAGGGGGTCTAGGTTTGCAGCTTGATGCCCTCTAAAACGGAAAGCATTAATCAGCTGTAGAACTTTTACTTGTTTAACATCGACATCAGGATCACTAACTTGGACATTGTAATGCTTAGTTTCTTGAGCGAGTCGACGGAAGTAATCGCGGACACGCGAGTGCGGCTGTTCTACCGCTTCTGAAGCTTGCACGGGCAACTCTTCAAATACACGTTTCCACTCATCACTTACCAGATCGGGATCACTTAGATACATTTCGTAGAGTTCTTCTACATAAGTTGCATTGGCGCCAGCCAAGTGTGAAGACTCGAGCCATGCCTTCATCACGCCGTTGTGCATAAATTCCCTTAACCAGTAGTTTTCACGTTTGCCTTGGTTAAGCCAAGGCAGCATTCGTCGCCCCAAGTGGGGCGACAATCTTATTATTTAAACCGAGCGATTCACCAGCATAGTCTTAATATGACCAATGGCTTTCGTTGGATTTAACCCTTTAGGACAAACACTTACACAATTCATGATGCCATGGCAACGAAAAACGCTAAATGCATCATCAAGATTAGATAAACGTTCATCTGTTGCTGTATCTCGGCTATCGATTAACCAACGATACGCTGCTAACAGTCCTGCTGGCCCAATAAACTTGTCTGGGTTCCACCAGAAAGAAGGGCAAGAGGTTGTACAACATGCACACATAATACATTCGTACAAACCATCAAGATGAGCACGCTCGTCCGGCGTCTGTAAGTTTTCTCGAGAAGGTGGCAGATCGCCATCCGTCACTAAGAACGGTTTAACTTTAGAGTAGTTATCGTAAAATTGCGTCATATCGACAATTAAATCTCTAACCACAGGTAAACCAGGCAGTGGACGAATCACAATCGTGCTTTGATTGCTTAAAGCCGACAATGGTGTAATACACGCCAAGCCATTCTTACCGTTCATGTTCAGACCATCTGAACCACAAACACCTTCACGACACGAACGTCTAAATGAAATCGATGGATCTTGTTCTTTTAAAAGAATCAAAGCGTCGAGCAACATCATGTCCGAGCCTTCATCAACCTCAAGCACATAATCCTTCATGTACGGTTTTTGATCCGCATCAGGATTATATCGGTACAAAGAGAAATTCAGTTTCATATCTAGGTCCTCTCCTTAGTACGTACGAGCTTTAGGTGGGAAAGCTTCACGGTGAACAGGTTCCATATTTACACCACGCTTAGACATGCTTTCGGTCTCTGGGTTGTAAATAGAATGGCATAGCCACTGTTCATCATCACGGTCTGGGAAATCAAAGCGAGCATGAGCACCACGACTTTCGGTACGGAAGTTCGCAGCAACAGCCGTTGCAAATGCAGTTTCCATAAGGTTTTCTAGCTCAAGACACTCGATACGCTGTGTATTGAACTCTGTCGATTTATCCGATAAGTGTGCGTTTTTCAGGCGTTCACGAATCACTTTCAATTCTGCTAAGCCTTTTTCCATCGCATCACCTTCACGGAATACCGAGAAGTTATTTTGCATGCACTGTTGTAGGTCTTTACGGATAACAGCTGGGTCTTCACCTTCAGTGCTGTTTTCCCAACGATTATAACGCTCTAGTGAACGTTGAATGTCGTCTTCTGTCGCTGGTTTCGCTTCAGCTTGTTTCTTCAACGTTTCGCCTAGGTGTAAACCCGTCGCTCGGCCGAATACAACCAAATCGAGTAACGAATTACCACCTAATCGGTTTGCACCGTGCACTGACACTGACGCGATCTCACCACAAGCAAATAGCCCTTGAACTTCAACATCAGCGCCGCTTTCATCTTGTTTAATCGCTTGGCCAGAAACCTGTGTAGGTACGCCACCCATCATGTAGTGACACGTAGGTATAACTGGAATTGGCTCTTTCACTGGATCCACGTGTGCAAATGTGCGAGACAATTCACAAACACCTGGTAGTCTGGACTCTAAGGTTTCTTTACCTAAATGGTCTAGCTTCAGTTTGATATGAGGACCCCATGGGCCATCGCAACCGCGACCTTCACGAATCTCAATCATCATTGAACGAGCAACAACATCACGACCCGCTAAGTCTTTAGCGTTCGGCGCGTAACGCTCCATGAAGCGTTCGCCGTCTTTATTAAGAAGGTAACCACCTTCACCACGACAACCTTCTGTTACCAGTACACCCGCACCCGCAATACCTGTAGGGTGGAACTGCCACATTTCGATATCTTGCATAGGGACGCCGGCACGAATTGCCATACCAACACCATCACCAGTGTTAATGTGTGCGTTAGTCGTCGACGCGTAAATACGCCCTGCACCACCGGTCGCTAATATCGTTGCCTTAGATTTGAAATAGCAGACTTCGCCTGTTTCCATGCATAAAGCAGTGGTACCTAATACGGCACCCTCTTCATTTTTGACAAGATCGAGAGCATACCACTCAGAAAAAATCGTCGTTTTGTGTTTGATGTTCTGTTGATAAAGGGTATGTAGCAGTGCATGACCTGTACGGTCAGCAGCAGCAGCAGTACGCGCAGCTTGCTCACCGCCAAAGTTTTTTGACTGACCACCAAAAGGACGTTGATAAATCGTACCATTATCAAAACGAGAGAACGGTAAACCCATTTTCTCTAATTCGATAACTGATTCAGGCCCGTTCTTACACATGTATTCAATCGCGTCTTGGTCACCGATGTAATCGGATCCTTTGACTGTATCGTACATATGTTGTTCCCAATGATCTTCATGCGCATTTCCCAAAGCAACTGTAATGCCGCCTTGAGCTGAAACCGTGTGAGAACGTGTTGGAAATACTTTAGACAACAAGGCACATGAAAGACCTTGTTCAGAAATTTGTAATGCGGCACGCATACCTGCACCACCAGCGCCGATTACAACGGCATCGAATTCACGAACTGGAATAGTCACTTACGCACCCCACAAAATAGAAATACCAGAAAAGAAGTAACTCAAAAGAATGATTACAATAAGAAATTGCGATCCTCCTCGTAATTTTGAGCACTTAATATAGTCAGTCAATACCTGCCACAAACCAATCCACGCGTGAATAAGCACAGATGTTAAAGCAAGCATTGTGAATATTTTGGTGAATGCACTACCGAAGAATTGAGTCCAAGAGATATAAGAGATATCACCTGAAAACGCAAAAAAACTAACTAGGTAGATAGTGTATAGGGTCATAAGAATGGCAGTAGCACGAATCAGTAGGAAATCGTGTACTCCATTGCGTCCGAATGACGAAACATGCTTTACCATACTAATACTCCTGCAAGAAGAGATAGAACGGCAGTGGCAGCGAAAGCGACTTTAGCACTTAAAGCTCCAGTATCGAGTTCTTCAAAATAGCCTAAATCCATCATTAAGTGACGGATACCACCTACGATATGGTAGGCCAAGGCAGTGGCGATTCCCCACAGAATAAACTTAACAAAAAAACCATCGACGATGTCAGTGGCTTCTTTAAATCCAAGTGGTGATTCGAGAGATAACGACAATAGCCATAATAAAATCCCAATAGCAACGAACGTTATCACCCCTGACACACGGTGTAGGATGGACGCTATCGCTGTAATTGGAAAGCTAACTGTCTGCAAATCTAAATTAACAGGTCTTGACTTTCTTTCTTTCACGGGCTTGCTCACTCAGCTCCATTGAGCATTTATAGTTATAAACGAATCTCGTGTGATAACCGACAAAAGTTCACATTTAATTAACAAAAAAACCAGAAAACACCCCAGTTAATTGTAAATAAAATGTTAACAACAAGACCGAGAATAATATCGATTATTTCTTTCTAGCCTTGAATTTATAAGGATCTCACCGAAATTTCTAGCCTCACTATAAGGCCGGCAACATTCTAATACAATTGGTGTAACAATTTTTGTTACATAGAACAGACTTTTAACTTATTTGCCATAAAAAGTTGCGCTAAGTGCACACATCGAAGTACAAATATTGACTTTATATGCGAACACACGTAAAAAAATGGCACATAAACATCCTGGATGGATTAATAATAAACAAAGGAGATTGTCATGGCGGATAAGAAAGCGACCCTTCACATTGAAGGTTTAGCGCCAATCGAGCTACCAATTATGGACGGGACTGTCGGCCCAGAAGTAATCGATGTTCGTAAACTAGGAGCAAATGGGTACTTCACGTTCGATCCTGGTTTTCTTGCCACTGCATCTTGTGAGTCTCAAATCACTTATATCGACGGCGGCAAAGGTGTTCTATTACACCGCGGCTACCCAATCGATCAATTAGCGAATAATGCAGACTACTTAGAAGTATGTTACATACTTCTTTATGGAGAAGCCCCAAATCGTGAGCAATACGAAGATTTCAAACGTACTGTAACTCGCCACACCATGGTTCATGAGCAAATAGCTAGCTTTTATCATGGCTTTAGACGTGACGCGCACCCAATGGCGGTGATGTGTGGTGTTGTCGGTGCTCTGGCTGCTTTCTACCACGACTCACTTGACGTAAACAACGATACACACCGCGAAATTGCGGCGTACCGTCTATTATCAAAAATGCCTACTTTAGCAGCAATGTGTTATAAGTATTCAATTGGTCAGCCATTCATTTACCCAAGAAATGAACTTAGCTACGCAGAAAACTTCCTTCACATGATGTTTGCTAATCCATGTGAAGAATATGAAGTAAACCCTGTCGTTGCTCGCGCAATGGATAAGATCTTCACCCTTCATGCCGATCATGAGCAAAACGCTTCAACCTCTACCGTTCGTTTAGCAGGTTCATCGGGTGCGAACCCATTTGCTTGTATCGCGGCGGGTATCGCTTCTTTATGGGGACCTGCTCACGGTGGTGCAAACGAAGCTTGTCTGCGCATGTTAGAAGAGATTGGCAGTGTCGATAATATCGAAGAGTACGTAGCAAAAGCGAAAGATAAAGACGATCCATTCCGCCTAATGGGCTTTGGTCACCGTGTTTATAAAAACTACGATCCACGCGCTACAGTAATGCGTGAAGCGTGCCACGATGTACTTAAAGAGCTCAACATCGATGATCCGCTGCTTGATGTGGCAATGGAACTAGAACGTATAGCACTGTCTGATGAATATTTCGTAGAGAAGAAACTGTACCCGAACGTAGATTTCTACTCAGGTATCATTCTGAAAGCGATTGGTATTCCTGTTTCAATGTTCACTGTAATCTTTGCGATGTCTCGCACTATTGGTTGGATTGCACACTGGAACGAAATGCACAGCGACCCAACGAATCGTATCGGTCGTCCTCGTCAGCTTTACACTGGTCAAGAAAAACGTGATTTCCAACCTCTGCATGAGCGTGACTAATATCGTTTTCATCTATAGGTCTTAAACGACTTATTTCGAGAAATCCTTAATAAAAAGCTTGGCCATTATTTGGATCAAGCTTTTTTTTTTCTACTGAAACTAAACAGGGTTATCGATATCAATGAAAATAACGTCAAGCCCATGTTCTTCTTGTAGCCATTCACCCAACGCTTTTATCCCATAACGCTCAGTGGCATGATGGCCAGCAGAAAAATAGTGAATGTCTTGCTCACGAGCAACATAGGTCGTGCGCTCTGATATCTCGCCAGAAATGAAGGCATCTAGATCTTTTTGCGCCGCGAGTTCAATGTAGTCTTGCCCTCCCCCCGTACACCATCCGACTGTCGATATGATTTTGTCTGCGTTTTCAGGAGAGATATGTAACGGCTGGCGATTTAACGCTTTTTCAATCCTTTCCTCAAACTCTTTACCACTGATAGGCGAATCTAAACTACCGTACATTGCGACCGATTGAGGATGCCCTTCCAAGCCGCCTTCTACTTTAATGCCCAATAATCGCGCTAGCTCAGCGTTGTTACCCAAATCAGGGTGGATATCTAAAGGAAGGTGATAACCAAACAAATTGATATCGTTTTTAATAAGAGTGCGAATTCGCTTTCCTTTCATTCCTCGAATCGGCTCTGGTTCCCCTTTCCAAAAATAACCATGATGAACAAGAATCGCATCAGCATTCAGCTCAACCGCTTTATCAATAAGCGCTTGAGAAGCCGTAACTCCAGTAACAACACGTTTCACCTTTTCACTCCCTTCGACTTGGAGACCATTCGGGCTGTAATCTTTTACTAGCTGAGGGGAAAGTTTTTCATTCAAAATCGATTCTAACTGAAGGTTATTCATGACTTGTTCCGGTAATTATTATATTTCTCAAAGTGTATACTCTACTTGGTTATGGTTACAATGGTCGCCTACGGAAACTCAATAGGCGCAAGGATGAACCAACTTCAACGTTTCTATCAATGGATAGCCTCAACACCTTCGCTGTTTCAGCGACAACCTCCCTTTGCGGACTTTCTTGATTTGAGCACCACTCCTTTGCCTGCTTCTGAAACCTACGAAGGCAATCGTCGATTAGGTTTTCTCTACCAGCATCTCTGCACAAAACTGATAGAAAATATTCCAAAATATCACGTGGAACTAGAAGAAATTCAACTCAATACCCCATCGGGGCAAACACTCGGCGCAATAGATTTAATCCTGCGCAACAACGAAACGA
This sequence comes from Vibrio sp. 10N.261.55.A7, assembly GCF_002877365.1. GTDB lineage: Bacteria > Pseudomonadota > Gammaproteobacteria > Enterobacterales > Vibrionaceae > Vibrio. The sequence continues at coordinate 6,607 of NZ_MCWZ01000326.1, read as the reverse complement.
GTCAACATGAGCACTGGGAAGTAGCAATAAAATTTTATCTGCTTCATCAAGGGGTTTGGTATGGGCCAAACGCTCACGATCAACTGGATAAAAAGCTTGATAGAATGCTCACCCACCAACTGAAGATGAGCTCAATTAAAGAGTTTACTCAACATTACGCCGGCTATGGCGATCTGTCGGAACACTTGTTAATGCAAGGTCGCTTATACATCAATCCTTTTACTTCTGAGCATGTGCCAACCGAATGCTTAGGGTTTGAGCTAAACCCTAGTCAAATAGCGGGTTACTGGTGCTACCAAAGTCAATGGGAGCTTATTGAAGAGCCTCTGTATGAGTTGGAGAAATCAGATTGGGCAACAGGTTTAACTCAGTTTAATCGTATTCAAGAAAAACCAACCGACCGATTCATCCATGCGCAAGCTAAAAGCGGTAAATTCTGGTTTGTCGTTCCTGACAAGTGGCCATGCTGATCCATAAAGAAAGTTCATTCGGTATTGGCACCTCTGTAATCAAGCAAAAAAGCAAGATTACCGTCAGTCACGATACCTGCACCGGATACTTGGATACTTGG
>NZ_MCWZ01000326.1:0-5439 GCF_002877365.1 Vibrio sp. 10N.261.55.A7 | reverse complement strand
ACTTGGATACTTGGATACAAAAAAGGCGACCGGTAGGCCGCCTCTTGTCAACACATCGCTTTACAAACCGGCATCAGCAAAGACTTGATTTACAATGTCTTGCGCTTCCGCTTCAATCTGAGCAAGGTGCTCTTCACCTTTAAAGCTTTCACAGTAGATCTTATAAATATCTTCAGTACCCGATGGACGAGCAGCAAACCAACCATTCTCCGTCGTTACTTTCAATCCACCAATCTCAGCGCCATTACCTGGGGCATGAGTTAGGCGAGCAGTTATCGGCTCACCCGCCAACATGTCGGCAGAAACCATATCTTCAGAAAGCTTCTTAAGAATGTCTTTTTGTGGTCCATTCGCGACAGCTTGAATACGATTGTACTTTGAAGCACCGTGTTTCGCGGCTAATTCTTCATAGTAGTCTTGCGGGTTTTTACCAGTTACAGCCGTTATTTCCGCCGCTAGAAGACAAAGCAAGATGCCATCTTTATCGGTTGACCAAGGGGTTCCATCTTTACGCAAGAACGATGCACCAGCACTTTCTTCTCCACCAAAGCCAAATTGACCACTGTAAAGGCCATCAACAAACCATTTGAAGCCAACAGGCACTTCACATAACTCGCGCCCTAAATCGGCAACAACACGGTCAATCAACGCACTAGAAACTAATGTCTTACCAACAGCAACGTCTTTACCCCATCCTTCGCGGTTTCGGTACAAATAATCAATACACACGGCTAAGAAGTGATTAGGGTTCATCAACCCTTTAGGAGTCACAATGCCATGACGGTCATAGTCAGGATCGTTACCAAAAGCGAGATCATAATCGTCTTTAAGTGCCAGTAAACCCGCCATCGCATAAGGTGACGAACAGTCCATACGAACAACACCGTCTTTATCTAAAGACATGAATTGGAACGATGGGTCAACCGCTTCGCTTACTAATGTAAGGTCTAAATTATACGCTGTACCAATCTGACGCCAATAGTCGATGCCCGAACCACCAAGTGGATCAACGCCAATTTTCAGTCCAGATTTTTGAATCGCTTCCATATCCACAACGTTAACAAGATCGTCAATGTACGGCTTAACAAGGTCTTGCTCGGTAAACAGTTCTGAAACTTTGGCTTCACCAATTGGTAGTCGTTTAACACCTTGTAGGCCTTCAGCAATAAGTTGATTAGCACGGTCTTCAATCGCTTGAGTCAGCTCTGCTTCTGCCGGGCCACCATGTGTCGGGTTGTACTTAATTCCACCATCTTGTGGAGGATTGTGAGAGGGTGTAATAACAATACCATCGGCTTTTGCGTCATGCTTCAAGTTATGAGTCAAGATTGCGTGTGACACACCTGGTGTAGGCGTGTAGCCATTATTTTCTTGTACAATCACCTTAACACCATTTGCAATGAGTACTTCAATCGCAGTCAGGAATGCAGGTTCTGAAAGTGCGTGAGTGTCTTTGCCTAGGTAAAGTGGCCCAGTAGTGCCCGCTTTTGCTCTAACTTCAGCAACGGCTTGTGAAATTGCAAGAATATGGTTTTCATTAAATGTCGATTTATCAGCAGAGCCGCGGTGGCCTGAAGTACCAAACAACACTTTATGTTCAGCATTTTTAGCGTCTGGTTGAAGTAAAAAATAATTAGAAACGAGGGCTGGGATATTGTGCAAATCTTCTTGTATTGCTTTGGTTCCCGCTCTTGGATGCATAGCCATTGGGTGACGTCCTTTCTTAGGTAGTTTTAAAACAATAAAAAAACCTCACAATACATTGCTAACCATGCGTAATATTGTGAGGTTCTAATCAAAATTCTAAATGGTATTCGTAACCTTTTCGATTAAGTCAGCTGGAAAGTTCATTCTCGTCATCAGCTGCTCGGTCATTTGTCGTTTTCGACTGGTGTTGCTGTTCGTGATAACCCAAAACGGAGTATTTGGAATGGCTTTTGGTTTCGTTGTCGTTCCACTCGCTAATAACGTCTGTTCATTATCAGCAAAATACACTCGCTTGCGACCTTTAACCTGAGTGGCTTCAGAAAAACTGTCTGGATTAATTCTATGAAGCGTCGACAATACCAGCATAAAGCGGTCGATCGCCTTTTTGAGACCAGCAAACTCGTCAGAGATCAGTAAAGAGCGCATCTCTTTTACACTATCAACAACAGGTGCTTTTCCAGCATCTTTACTTACTACGATACTTTTCGCTTCAGCTCTCTTACTTTGTTGAGTAACAGGTGTAGACTCGTCACTTGCGTTCAATAAACGACGTAAAATATCCGACGCACTTTCACCGATATGTTCCGTTTGACTGGCAATATAACGGTATAGATCTTCATCAACCTCTATTGTTTTCATTCGCTTTTCACAATCTCTATGTTTAAACTCTTCAGGATTATAGCGAGATCTTTACCGATACTCTACGTCAACCCATCATGAAAAAGATAAAAATGTCGCAACTACTTAACTACAAGCTCGAAGGCACAGGGCAAACCCTCGTTTTAATTCATGGCCTGTTCGGGAACTTAGATAATTTAGGGATACTTAGCCGAGATTTGGCAAAAGATCATCAGGTACTCAATGTAGACCTAAGAAACCATGGATTATCTTTTCACTCAAACACACATGATTATCAGTCCATGGCAATGGATGTGGTTCAACTACTTAACCACCTAGAGCTATCGCATGTGACGTTAATCGGCCACTCGATGGGTGGTAAAGTGGCGATGAAGATCGCTGAAATATCCCCAGAAAGCCTAAACAAGCTCATCATTCTCGATATGGCGCCAGTTGAATACAAAATTCACCGACATGAAAATGTACTAAACGGACTGCAGGCTGTCATTGATGTCAAACCAAACAGTCGCCGCGAAGCAATAGAAACCCTTGCTAACTATATTCAAATAGACGGTGTTAGGCAGTTCCTTGCTAAATCTCTATATCGAGATGAAGATAGTATGAAGTGGCGTTTCAATGTTGATTCTTTAATAAAGAATTACTGGGAAATTTTAGGATGGACGACACTAGAGCCAGTATTCACACCAACCCTTTTCGTCAAAGGGGCAGACTCTGATTATTTACTGGCAGAGCATCAGCCTTTAGTCAAACAGCAGTTCCCTAATTCTAAAGCACATATCATTGCAAAAACCGGCCATTGGCTTCACGCAGAAAAGCCAAAAGAGGTACTGCGGGTGATAAGAAACTACCTATAGTTCAATTATCTATTTGAACTGAGGTATTGATAATTTTATGTGCATTAACTTTAGCGTTTAACAATGCTATAGTGCGCGCAAGTAAATTGGCATAAAGGGACATCATGCTCTACGACTATATGAATATGCTCGAGTCTATTGGTTTAGACTTACTTTTTGCATCTATCTTCTTCCTAATCGGTATGGCGATTAAAGATGTGCTCAAACAGGGCAATGTTCCACCATTTGGGCGTCGTATTGTATGGCTAGTTCTTTTCCTCGGTTGTGCTGGATTTATCACTAAAGGAATAATCCAAATTAGCTGGGAAGGGACAGGGCTAGGCTAAAACCGGTTTCTTTATTCCCCGACACAGACAATATGAAAGGTAATGACTCTATGGCAAGTGTAGGTATCTTCTTTGGTAGCGACACCGGCAACACAGAAGCTGTTGCAAAGATGATTCAAAAGCAACTAGGTAAACAACTAGTTCACGTTCAAGACATTGCAAAAAGCAGCAAAGAAGACATTGATAACTTCGATCTGCTTCTTCTTGGTATTCCTACGTGGTACTACGGTGAAGCACAGTGCGATTGGGACGACTTTTTCCCTGAGTTAGAGGGCATTGATTTCTCTACTAAATTAGTCGCTATTTTCGGCTGTGGTGACCAAGAAGACTATGCAGAGTACTTCTGTGATGCAATGGGCACAGTTCGTGACATTGTCGAAGCAAAAGGCGGAACGATCCTTGGCTATACCTCAACAGAAGGTTATGAATTTGAAGCCTCAAAAGGATTGGTCGAAGGTGATGAAAGCCAATTCGTAGGTCTGTGTATCGACGAAGATCGCCAGCCTGAGCTTACAGACGAACGCGTTAGCGCTTGGGTCAAACAGATCCATGAAGAAATGTGCCTGTCAGAACTCGCTGACTAATCAGGCTCAAATTTTCAAAAAAACCTCCGACTTAGGAGGTTTTTTTATGGCTGTCGACTATCTAATTCGTCATAAGTATTGACGCTCAATCTTGCCTAAACTTGGGTGTTCTACGGACGTATAACGTTCTTTGCACTTCCGATACGATCTCGCCTTTCTTATCTTTCACATGAATTATAAATTCTGGGAAACACTTATCTCCATTTTGAGTGGCGGCAAGGATTGAATCTAATTGAGCTTGCGACACGACAAAATCAGCATACAGATCACTCGTACCGGGTTTGATAAAATTGATACTGGCCTCTTTATCCCATACATAATAACGCTCGCCAAGAATTCCCATCAACATTAGCGAGTAAACAGGATCAGTCAATGAAAATATGCTTCCTCCATATTGAGTACGATTGGCGTTCTTATTCCACCACCTCAATTTGAGTTTCATGCTGACTTCTCTAAAATCTTCACTGATAGATACAATTTTGATTCCCGATCCCCAAAATGGGGGCCAAATATTCAAAGCAAGCTTAACAATGCCCGGTTTATAAATTTTAGATAAGAAAGAGTCCATTTCAATTCAGCATCCAATATAAGTGACTTGAAATTGTTACATAAAAGTTACTGGTCTGACATCTTCACTTTCATTATTTGCAACCTTTATCATGGAATCATAATAACCCTTTGAACTTGACGGTTTATTGTTGAGTACGACTGCCCTATAATGAATAGAATAGTGGAATCTGTTACGACCGCAGAACATCAACAGGAAAGCATATGTCAGACAACAACCAAGCGCTAAAAAATGCTGGTCTTAAAATTACCCTTCCAAGGCTTAAGATTTTAGAGATATTACAACAACCAGCTTGCCAACATATCAGCGCTGAGGATTTGTATAAAAAGTTGATCGATCTAGGGGAAGAAATTGGTCTAGCCACCGTTTATCGTGTCCTTAACCAATTTGATGATGCTGGTATCGTTACTCGTCACCATTTTGAAGGTGGTAAGTCAGTATTTGAACTGTCTACTCAACAGCACCATGACCACCTTGTTTGCCTAGATTGCGGTACCGTGATCGAGTTTGCAGATGACCTAATTGAAGAGCGTCAAAAAGAGATTGCTAAAAAGTTCAATGTTGAACTCACCAACCACAGCCTTTACCTTTACGGGAAATGCACAAGCGGCGACTGCAAAGAGAAATCTGATGCGCACAAACCTAAATCTTAGAATGGTTTAGTTCGCCAGTTTTGAATTAAAAATGCCAGCATATTCATGCTGGCATTTTTTATCTTATCGATATTTCTGAGTCTAGCCTTAGCCAGCCCAAGTATCTCT
>NZ_MCWZ01000325.1 GCF_002877365.1 Vibrio sp. 10N.261.55.A7 | reverse complement strand
TGGAGGCGCGTCCCGGAGTCGAACCGAGGTCCACGGATTTGCAATCCGCTGCATAGCCACTCTGCCAACACGCCTTTTTTTAACGACTTAACTCTTCCAACACCTTTGCTATCAATGCGTTAGCTTGGTGTCGTTACGTTGGATGCATACTTTACGGATTGAGCGAGGAGAGTCAAACAAAAAAAAGAAAAATACGTTTGTTTGTCCAGTTTTACATCGATTCGACGAACTATCATGCGGATTGATGATTTTTACCACTGCTTCATTAAGCGTCCCATTAGGCTTGGATGATACGCCCAACAGTGATCGAACATCTGCATCAACTGTGGATTACCATATTTCGACACACTCACACCATGAAAACGGTTCTTTTTGGTTTTGAGTAAATCGACTTTCTGTTGCAACTCATCGGATTGCTTCGGTGCTATAAAGTCAGAAATGACGACTAGATCAGCATTTTTATATTTGCTCTTTTCCATCGTTTCTATGGATGTCATGATCGCCTGCTCAAAGTCAGTGCCGCCATGAAAACTATAGGCTAGAAAATCACTGGCCTCTCGAAGGCCGTCCTGTCTGGTCAGTTCATAAGTAATTTGCTCTGTAGAAAAAAGAATAACAAAACAGTCTCTTTCTTCTGCCAAAGCGATTTGCATCAGCGCATAAGCCATCGCTTTTGCTGACTGCTCAGGCGCACCTTTCATTGAGCCGGATGCATCCACACAAATGACAAACGGCCCCTTTTCCACGTCAATCTCTTTATTGTCTGGAACGTGAGCTCTTACCCGGCGGAGGGTTCTCGACTTACCCGCCACTTTGTAATTCAAAAGACGCTTATCAACGAGGTGTTTATAGAAAACCACTTCAAGCTCTGGGTAAGCTAGAAACATGGTTTCGTTAGGGAGTAACTTATTTAGGTCGTCGCTTTCATGAATTCCGACAATGTCGTCTGTCGCTTCATCTGACTTTTCTTCAACCATCTGCAATTCTTCAGCAGGCGTTACGTTCAGATCCGGATCGTCAACCTCACCAGCCATTCTGCCTAACTCTGCCGCTATCTCTTGTAGGCCTTTATTTTTCTTTAAATATTCGGCGTGCTTCTTCATTACCGTTAAATCGGTTTTACTGAGTTTCGCAGAAGCCATGTCCCACAATCGACCAATACTAATCTCACTGCCCGACTCAGTGACTCGATCCATGTTCTTTATCGTTTCCATTCGTTGATACAGATCTTTTAGAGCCTTCTCTTTACTCGCCTCTAACTCTGAGATCTGTGCTTTCTTTAGAGAGTCAGACAAGCTTTTGTACCACTGGTCACAGAAGTAATGAGGGAACATAGGGTTATTTATCCCTTTGTTCTTTTCAATAAGTCGGCGGGCTTGCAGATAGAAAGCAGAATGCCACTCTAACTGTTTAACCACATCATTCAGGTTTTCGAAGAAAGTTTGTTCATCCCAATGAATCACATCTTGATAGAGCGCTAATTCATGTTTGAAACGATCGGTTTCACAGACTTTAGTAATGCGACGCTTAACATTGCTGCGCCATTTACTAATGTGACCTTTCACCGATGTTTTTACACCACGGTTCTCAGCCATCATCATCACTTGAGAACGAGCCATCAAATCGTTAACCGCAGTATCTACGATCCCCGATTCAGCAATCATCACGACAAGATTTAGTCCATCAGCCCCTAGCATTCCAGACTCCTACGCAAAAAACTCATTGAGATGTTTCACTCTGAACACGGTTTTTTCACATTCTACTTTCGTTGTTTCTAACTTAGTCAATAATTCTTGTAGGCCTGTTTCCATGGTTCTAGGCAGTTCGCTATCAATAAAACTGTGTGGAAGAGCGCCATGAAAATCAGAGCGAACTTTACGAAGGTGGTAATCTGCAGATTGAAGCTGAGACATTGCTTTGTCAGCCTTTTCACTCCAGTGCTTATAGAGTTCGTCGTCTAGCCCTTCTTTATCAGCAACAGCCACAAGGACCCCACGATTAGCAATATCTTTAATGACCAAGTGATTTTCGGCATCAACATCGAAAGTTAAGCGGCAAATACTTGTGTTTTGATTGACGTACCCGTAAACCTCACCGCCTCCGTCTTTAATGACCTTATTCAAATCATTTTTTGGTAAGTACACAAAGCGACTGTCACCTTTATCTGATTCAGACACTGACATATTCGTCTGGAGAAGAACAAGCTTGAGCAACCCTGATGTCGTTCCAACTTTATACGTATTCGCATTTGAAATATCGTATTGCTGTACGTGCTTTTTCAACAGACCCGTTGGCGCTTCCTGATTCAGCACAACGCTGTATTTGTCTTCAATCTCATCTTGAATATCATCAAGCTCTTCACGACACATGGAGATTTGTAAATCAACATCCTGCTGATCAAACGCATGGTTTAGCGCAAAATCTCGGATAATCCCACGGACCCTATCTCTTGACTCTGGACTGTTCCAAAGACAGTCCTGCAGCAATAACAGATCGAGTGGGTTGATACAGCTTCGACCGTTAAAGAAAGCACTCGCCTTAAGCAAGCGAACCGCTTTTTTCCAACGTCGGTCGGACACATAACTATCGGGATCGGCAGGAGAGTTTGAGCCACTTTCAGAGAAATCATCGCTTCCTTCTAGCATTGATTTCAGTTGAAATAACTTTTCAAACACGGCGTCGCTTAATTCAAGTTTATCGAGGTCTGCTTGCCATTGATGGTATTCGTCATCAGTGATCGCTAAACCTTCTGGAATTTTAGCTTCTTGTACAGTCCCTACCGTCAGCATGGATTTGAAGTTCTGCTTATTCTGGATCCGGTTAATGAACACTCTTACTAACATACGGTCATAGAGTGCGTCTAAGCCACTGTCTTCATCAGGCAACTCGTTGGATGCAGATATCAATAGTCGCATTGGCACACGCTCTATTTCGCTGCCGTTCTTGAATGTCTTCTCATTCACGACCGTCAATAGCGTGTTCAGAATAGCAGGCCCTGCTTTCCAAATCTCATCGAGGAAAACAACCTGAGAGGTAGGCAGATACCCGTCCGTCAATCGAACATAACGGCCATTGTCTTTTAATTCTTGGATACTGAGCGGACCGAACACTTCTTCTGGAGTAGAGAATCGTGTCATTAAATACTCAAAATAGCTTGAGTTATCGAACGCTTGAATCAAGCGCTTCGCTATTAAGCTTTTTGCGATACCCGGTGGTCCCAACAGAAATACACTCTCGCCAGACAAAGCGGCCAATAGGCACAATTTAATCGTGTCTTCTCTCTCATATACACCATCAGAAAGTGCATGCGCAAGCTTGTTTATCCTTTCTGATAACAGAGCTTTTTGTGAGTGAGATGCGGGGGTTGGGCTTATCATTTAGGGGCTCCAGGAGAAGGATACAACTTCTTATTATGTATATGTTTATACATTTGTTATTACTTTGTTACAAGTGTATTTTAATTAAGATCGCTTAGTTATAGCAGAATACATTTACTGTTTATCATTGCAATCTATGTTTGCAATCATGTGATTCGCAATATCGATTATTTAAGCGTCAATATTGGCGTATTTTCGGCTTTCTTTGCAGGCGGAATATCGATATGGTTAACGTACCTTTTCTATAACAAACTAATTGCGGATTTGCATGAGTAAGCTCATACATACATGGAAGCAAATCTCTCTCATTGAAGAAGATATCCGCTTACCAAATGGCCACCACATTTCACATACTACTATTTCTCATCCTGGTGCTGCCGTCATTTTGCCGATCAACGAAAAAAATGAAATCATATTAATTAATCAATTTCGCCCGTCACTCAGAAAGTGGCTGCTCGAATTACCCGCTGGAACCATAGAAGCAGGGGAAAAACCCATAGAATGTGCTCAACGTGAGTTAGAAGAAGAAACGGGATACAGCGCCTCAAATTGGTACCCACTTGGGCAAGTTACCCCCCTCGCAGGTTTCTGCGATGAAATACAACACCTATTCGTTGCAAAGGGACTGAGTAAAACTCAGCGATACCATTGTGATGAAGATGAAATAATCGAAGTTATCGCGAAGCCGATTGAAGAAATCCAACGACTCATCGTGAACGATACAATTACCGACGCCAAAACCATTGCCTGTTTAAGCAAAGCCATGCTTTGTGGGCATATATAGGAGAAATAAATGGACTTCAGATCTGATACCGTAACCAGACCAACGGACAAAATGCGCGAAACAATGGCAAATGCTCCCGTTGGAGATGACGTTTATGGCGATGACCCAACCGTCAACGATCTCGAAACTTGGGCGGCCGAGCGTCACGGATTTGAGGCTGCTCTATTCACTTCCTCTGGCACTCAAGCCAACTTACTTGGCTTAATGGCGCACTGCGAGCGTGGCGATGAGTACCTGTGTGGCCAACAAGCACACAATTACAAGTACGAAGCTGGCGGTGCGGCCGTTCTTGGTTCAATTCAGCCACAGCCGATTGAGAATAATCCAGACGGAACCTTGGATTTTGGTAAATTAAAGGCGGCGATAAAACCCGATGACTCTCATTTCGCTCGTACAAAACTATTGAGCTTAGAAAATACGATAAACGGTAAAGTTCTCCCTCTTTCCTACCTCGCTGACGCTAGAGAGTTTGTTGATACACACAATTTGTCACTTCATCTTGATGGCGCACGTGTCTATAACGCGGTTGCCGCGCTCAACGTCGATGTAAAAGAGATTGCGCGATATTTTGACTCTATGACGATTTGTCTATCAAAAGGATTGGGAGCTCCCGTCGGCTCTTTGCTACTCGGTAGCCATGAGTACATAGGCAAAGCACGACGTATCCGAAAAATGTTGGGTGGCGGAATGCGTCAGGCTGGAATATTAGCAGCAGCAGGAAAACTTGCATTAACAGAGCATGTTGAGCAACTTTCAATTGACCACGAAAATGCAAAAATCTTGGCTGAAGGTCTAAATAATCTTGAAGGGTTTACCGTCAATGTAGAACGTGTTGAAACGAACATTGTTTTTGCCAAGTTAGATGACTCAATTAACATTTCCGCGATCGCAGATAAACTAGGTGTGGAAGGTATTCTGATTTCACCGGGTAACCCAATACGATTTGTGACTCACAGAGATGTATCGAGACAAGATATAGACACATTGATTGAAAAGATTGGTGATCTCTTGTAAACATCACTTTTGCCAATAAGAGCTTCCCATATAGGAAGCTCTAACAATTTGGCTTTGACGTCGTTTTTCTAATTCAACTCAAGCAGAAAAAACATGTATAAATTGCACCTGCTAACGGCAAAGACCCTTTCTTACTTATACTTGCTCACCGCGTTTACTTATACTGCCGGTAGCTATGCTGGATCTAATTCTGGTGACGTCGCGCTAGGGAAACAAAAATCACCAAGTTGTATATACTGCCACGGTGTGACAGGAAAGGCACCAAACCCGTCTTATCCAAATATAGATGGCCAAGATGCACAATATCTGTACAACGCTATGAAAGCTTACCAAGATGGGCATCGAACAGGGCCACTCGCTGACATGATGAAAGCGCAATTGCAACACCTCAATGATCAAGACCTAAGAGACGTCGCCGCCTATTTTTCAAACGCAAAATAATACTTTCAGGAACCACTAGGAGCTAGCAGTGATCGATAGATAGATACATAAAGTTTTAATTAAACTCACTTAGCTAGACAAAGCATGGCTGACCGTATGCTCTACGTGTATTTTTGTCGTATCGAATAACAATATATCTGTATCCTCAGCCTTAACGAGCAAACCAATCTCTGTGCAACCCAAAATAACCCCTTCCGCTCCCTCTGCATGTAGGTCTTCAATGATAGAAATGTAATCGGACTTAGAACGGCGAGAGACACGCCCCATACAAAGTTCATTGTAGATGACATCATGAATTAAACGCCTTTGCACTCCATTAGGAACGATCACTTCAATTCCAAACTCTCTTTCTAAATACCCTTTATAAAATTCCTGTTCCATCGTAAATGCCGTCCCTAACAGCCCTACTTTTTTAATTCCACGAAGTTTAAGGTTTTGACCCGTTGCATCAGCAATATGAAGTAGAGGTATATTTACTTCAGCTTGAACCACTGTGGCCACTTTGTGCATGGTATTTGTACAGATAACAAAAAAGTCAGCTCCGGCTTTCTCAAGTGCTTGAGCAGCTTGAATTAAAACACCAGCCGCTTTATCCCATTCGTTACTCGCTTGGTACTTTTCTATTTCTGCGAAATCGACACTGACGAGGACAAGTTTTGCAGAGTGATGGCCACCCAGTGATTTATTAATGCTTTGGTTGATTGTTTGATAATAAGAAACCGTTGATTCCCAACTCATTCCGCCGATCATTCCAATAGTTTTCATGCAATCTCCTTTAATTCAATCAAGTAACTAAACCAATACATCAAAATACGCTTTGCAACGCAATTCAAAATCTACACATCCACTCCTAATACGTAATAATCCACAAATATGAGAATTTTATTCAGATTTACTGAAAATTTCATACTTTCCGTTTTTATCTATATTTTACAGTCAGATACCTTAAGCAGTCATGCTAGAAAGAACGCTTCACACATAATTCACTCACCGAAATTACTTCGTCATCTATAATTTTTACTGAGATAAAAATATTGATGATTTCTCAAAAATAAGACGAATATTTCATTGACACACATAGACACCATAAAACTCAGGCTAATGTACTGAACGTACTAAGTGAGATTTACAATGACTGGAACTCAATCCACTAAAAGTTGGATGCTGACATGCTTGGTATCCGTCAGTTTGATTTTATCGACAGCGCTTCAAGCCCAAGAACCCTATTATTCAGACAAACAAATTTACCGCTTTCTAGAACAAACTACATTTGGACCCACAGAAGAAAATTTAGAAATCGTACGCGAAAGTACCCCTCGAACATGGCTCAAAGAACAAATAGATCTTTCCCCAACATTGCACCACGACCTATTCCAATCGCCCTTTCCTGGTTTATCAAAAAGGAATCGACTGAATGCGTGGTATCAAATTGCGATAGGGGCAGAAGATCAGTTTCGCCAACGAGCCGCCTACGCTTTGAGTCAGGTTCTCGTTGTGTCTCAGCAACACAAGCAACTTGGATCACGTGCTGAAGCCGTCACGATTTACTACGACGTACTCGTTGAAAATGCATTCAGCAATTACCGAGAGCTCCTTGAAAAGGTAACCCTTCACGCAGCCATGGGTAGCTACCTATCTATGAATGGAAGTAAAAAATCTGACCCTAGCAAAAACAGTTACCCAGATGAAAACTATGCTCGTGAAGTTATGCAGCTGTTTACAATCGGTTTGCACCAACTCAATCAAGATGGAAGTCTAAAGCTCAAAAATGGCCAACCTATTCCTAACTACGGCCAAGAGGACATTGAAGAGATAGCAAGAGCCTTTACTGGGTGGAAGCAAGATGATTGGGCTTTCAACAAACCTATGATCACCGATACAAGGTTCCATGATTACGAATCCAAAACAGTATTAGGTAACCATATTCCTGCCTGGCAAACACCAGAACAAGACGTCAAAGCGGTACTCGATATACTTTTCAATCACCCAAGTATGGCTCCTTTTGTTTCCAGACTTCTTATCCAGCGTTTGGTGTCTTCCAATCCAAGTCCTGCCTATATCGAGCGTATTGCCAATGTATTTGATGACAACGGTGATGGAGTGAGAGGTGATCTAGAAGCCATTTTTACGGCTATTATTTTGGATCCTGAAGCGCAAAGTGGCGACAGTATCAAAATAAAAGAGCCAATCATTGTCGCCACCCATTTTCATCGTGCGTTCAGTGCTGAATATTCTAAAGACAGAATCACAGACGCTAACCGCATTATGGTTTACGCTCATCAAAAACCACTTGGTGCGGCTTCTGTATTTAACTTTTATTCACCCAATCACATGCCTACAGGTGTTCTTACTGACGAATCGTTGCTCGCTCCGGAAGTGGAGCTCATATCTTGGGCTAACTATGTCGACTTGGTTAATTACTTAGCCACTTATGCAGGGTACAACCCCCGTTACGATCTGACTTTGCAGCTTGATGACTTAACTGATGCGGCATTCGATTCCGATGAACTCGTCAATCTCATCAATCAAAAAATGTTTGGCAGTTCGATGTCACTCGATCTCAAAACCGTTCTACTCGAGAACCTTAACCAACATAGTAGCAATGCATCAGCCTTTTTGCGTGTCTACCATGCTGTGTCCATTTCATTAGCCAGCGATGACTTTTTCATCCAAAACTAGGTGACAAATTATGAAACTTTCAAGACGTTCGTTACTTGCTTCACTGGGTGGTCTAACAGTTGGTGGGCTAATGCCAGGCCATTCTTATGCAAACTCACAAACAGACTACAAAGCACTTGTTTGTATCAACCTTGCAGGTGGGAATGATGCACTCAATACGATTGTGCCGACAGATGACAAGCATTATCAAGAATATGAAGTCGCTCGCCCTAGCATAGCGGTAAAACAAGCCGACCTAACGCCTATCGGGCATTCTGTATTCGATCGATCAGGTAGCCTTGTTCAACTTGGGTTGCACCCTAAACTGTCCAAGCTCAGTGAACTATTCAGTCAACATAGAGCCATGGCCATTATCAACAGCGGTATTCTCAAAGAACCCATGACTAAGCAAGAAATAGAAGACCAGTTGAAGCCTTTGCCTCCGCAGCTTTTTTCGCACAACTCTCAAACGCACGAATGGGAAAAAGGGGGCGTTGGTGTCGCTCCAAATCTAGGCTGGGCAGGAAGAATGCTCGACGTATTAGGCAACCAATCTACGATCGCCCCCCTTTATAGCATCACAAATAATACGCTGTGGTTGAGGTCTGCACAGTATCAACAAAACATCTTAAAGTTATCGGGGACTGCGCAAATAGAAGCTGTAAAACATGATGCAATCGCCCAAAGCTATTCCCAACTCGTTAATAGTGAAACCACTAACCCTTTTATTGCCCATATGAGAAATATGATGGGTGACGCACTCTATATAAGTCAAACATTAGACGAGCAACTTAAAAAAGTTCCTTCCGTGTCCGGCTTTACACAATCCGACTTAGGGAAACAGTTCCAATATGCTTATAAGCTAATTAAAAGTCAGCAAAGTTTGGGACAATCGAGACAGGTGATTTACCTCAAACAAGCCGGCTATGATCTTCACAATAACCAATTATTAGACCATCCTCGTTTATTAGAAGATCTTGCGATAAACGTTGCTGCCTTTGATTCTGCTCTACAAGGCAATAATTTGAGCGATCAAGTCACCACTTTTACCACCTCTGAATTTGGTCGCCGCATCGCGTCGAACGGTAAAGGTACCGATCACGGTTGGGGAGGACATCAATTTGTATTTGGCGGTGCTCTAAACTCAGCGTCATCGATCGGAGAGTGGCCAGAGATAAAAGTAAACGGCTCGGATGATATATCCAACGGTCGATTAGTGCCAACGATCGCGGCGGATCAGGTCAATGCAACATTCGCCAAATGGATGGGGGTTAATACCACAGAGGAACTTAAATATGTTTTCCCCAATATAGACAACTTCTCTGACAAATCGTTGGGATTTCTTGGATAATAAACCCATTTAATGGCAGGTCCTATTTACACGATTTAGAGTACACTCAATGCTAAAGCAGTCGACAATCCCTGCTTTAGCATTCTTCTTAATTTGGCCTAAATTCTTCTCTCATTACATCACCAACATCGTGATTTACATTTGTAAAAAGCGGCTAAACGTTTGCGTAATCGCTAACCTTCAACTTGCTCAAATTTGTGTCTTTAATCACAGTTTTTACTTTGTTATATTTGCGCCGAATTTAACAGCACCATTCGGGGCAAGGAGCTTCCTCGACTATCTCAAGAAGAGAAGAATTGGTACCGAGTCGAATCGACAAGATTGAGAGAACAAATTATGGATATGAATACAGTAGAAATTTTAGGATACGCGGCTTCAATCATGGTAGCAATTTCATTAACGATGAAAGATATCGTGCGTTTACGCGTGATTAATTTCGTTGGTTGTGGCTTATTTACCGCTTACGGCTTGATGATCAACTCTTGGCCAGTGGTGCTAACAAACGGTTTTATTGCCTGCGTTAACGTTTACTTTCTAGTGAAAATGCAGCAAGAGAAAAAGGCTCAGCCTCTCAAAGAAACCGCCGCATAAACAAAATGTTCCCCTGAATACTAAAAAGCCCCGACGACTGTCGGGGCTTTTTCCTAAGGAGAACTCGCTAAGTCAACAATTTACTCATCATCCAATGGAATCAACTTAGTGCTTCCACCGTGGTACTTTTCTCGTTTACGCTGAACAATTGAGTAGAATGCTGGTATCAGTAACGTACCCGCTAATAATACGCACAACAGCCCACCAATAAGTGAAATACCCAGTGAGTTTTGACTCACGTTACCCGCACCTGAAGCAAATATCAGCGGGAAGATACCAAGGATGAATGACCAAGATGTCATGTTCACCGCTCGGAAACGTAACTTACCACCTTTAACGGCTGCATCATCTATTGATAGCTCTTTGTCTTCTCGCTCCTGTTTCGCAAATTCAACAATCAAAATCGCGTTTTTGGCCGCCAGTGCTATCAAGAGCACTAAACCAATCTGTGCATAGAGGTTAAGCGGCGTTCCGGTTAATGTCAAAGCAATAAACGAACCTAGTGTTGCAATTGGAACAACCAAAATAATCGCTAGCGGTATACTCCAGCTCTCATACTGAGCCACCATGAACAGGTAAATAAA
This sequence comes from Vibrio sp. 10N.261.55.A7, assembly GCF_002877365.1. GTDB lineage: Bacteria > Pseudomonadota > Gammaproteobacteria > Enterobacterales > Vibrionaceae > Vibrio. The sequence continues at coordinate 12,316 of NZ_MCWZ01000325.1, read as the reverse complement.
GATAAGTGCTAACGCAAAAGCATAGATTGCTTGATTGCCCGCAAGCTTCTCTTGGTACGCCATGCCTGTCCATTCGTATTGATAACCTTGAGGTAGCATATCTGCTGCGACACGTTCCATTGCAGCAATTGCATCACCACTAGAATACCCTGGAGCCGGTTGCCCTTGAATGACAGCACTACGGTACATGTTGTAACGCCATGCAACATCGGGTTCGAAGACTTGCTCAGCACTCACGAGCGTGCTGAGTGGAATCATCTCACCTTGCGCAGAGCGAACGTGGAATCGACTTAAATCGTCAATGCCGTTTCTGTATTCGCTGTCCGCTTGCATCGTCACTTGGTAGTTTTTACCGAACATAGTGAAATCATTCACATAGATCGAGCCAAGGTTTCCTTGTAGTGTCTGGAAAACCGAACTCAGTGGAATACCAAGCTGTTGGACTTTCTCACGATCTATCTCAACACTGTAGTGAGGAACGTTTGCTCTGAACGTGCTGAACGTAAACGCAATTTCTGGTTGTTTATTCGCTTCCTGAATCACATCGCCCATCAGCGTTGCGAGATCAGTACGGCTACGACCTAACGCATCCTCTAATACAAATTCAAAACCAGATGCAGCGCCCATTCCCGGTACGGCCGGTGGCCCCATGGCAAACACAGAAGCATGAGGTAACTGCATTGCAGCCGCGCCATTTATTCGTTTCGCAATCGCTGACGATGAGTGATCGCCATCTAGATTATTTCGTGTTTCCCAGTCATGCAGTTTAATAAACAGAGAGGCTCCATTTGATGCAGCAGCGCCAGTCATAAACGCAAAACCGTTCGCGACAGTTACTCCATCGATACCTGGTTCACTTTCAACGATCTCTGCGAGTTTCTCAGTGACCTCTTCTGTTCTCGATAAAGAAGCAGAGTCCGGTAACTGAACGTTAACCAACAAGATACCTTTATCTTCCTGAGGAACGAACGCGGTAGAAGTCGTCTTTGACAGGTACGTTAGCGAAGTGATGGCGACCAAGAATACAGCCGCAACAATGAGTGCACGCTTTACTAGGAAACCAGCGATTTTACCGTAGCCCTGCGTTACTCGATCTAGGCCTCGGTTAAACGCCTTAAACCAGCTCGCGGTATTGCCACCACCTTGTTTCAAGACAAGTGAACAAAGTGCCGGAGAAAGCGTCAGTGCGTTTATCGAAGAAATAACCACTGAGATACAAATCGTCAAAGCAAACTGGCGATACATAATGCCAGTGATGCCCGGTAGCATTGCTACAGGAATGAATACCGCAAGTAGTACCAGTGTAGAAGTTAGGATAGGCCCGGTGACTTCCTTCATAGCACGCAATGTTGCTTGTCTAGGGGAAATAGACGGATCCTTTGCCATTGTGGTATCCACGTTTTCTATCACCAGAATCGCATCATCAACCACGATACCGATGGCAAGAATCAATCCGAATAGAGTAACGGTATTGATCGTAAAGCCTGTCATCTGCATTACCGCAAATGTACCAATCAACGAAACAGGAATCGCAACAACCGGTATAAGGGTTGCACGAGCACTGCCTAAGAACAGGTACGTGACTGCAATAACCAAAAGAATGGCTTCAACAAGTGTTTTCACTACCCCTTTGATGGATTCTGCAACGAACAATGTTGTGTCGTAACTGGTTTCGTACTCTAGGCCTTCAGGGAAATTCCCACTCAAGCCGTCAAGCAATTTCATGACCGCTTCACCACTTTCTAACGCATTCGCATCAGACTGAAGTGACAGAGTCACGATAGCAGCATCTTGGCCTCGGAATTTACCAGCACCATCGTAGAACTTCTTACCAAGTTCAACTCTAGCCACATCTTTGAGATAGACTGTCGAGCCATCGCTGTTCGCGCGCAGCACGACATTCTCAAACTCTTCAACCGTTTCCAAACGCCCTTTCGTTACTAGGTTAAATTGCACTTCTTGAGCTTCGCTATACGGCGCAGCACCAACCCGGCCTGCGGCAACTTGTACGTTTTGCTCCGCCAATGCAGATTGAACGTCAGGCGTGGTCAGATTGAGATTCGCGAGTTTCTCAGGATCAAGCCAAACACGCATTGCATATTCGCCGCCACCAATTACGGCAACATCACTGATGCCTGTAACACGTGTGAGCTGATCTTTTACATTGAGGTTGATGTAGTTGATTAGGAACTGATCATCGTATCGACCGTCTTTCGAATAGAAGTTTAATACCATCAATAGATCAGGCGAACGTTTTTTAACGGTAACACCCGTCGTACGTACCTGTTGAGGCAATTTGGCTTCAATTTGAGCGACACGGTTTTGAACGTTGACCTGAGCCATGTCAGGATCGGTTCCCACGGCAAATGTCACGTTCAAGCTATAAGAACCATCATTCGCGCTCTTAGAAGACATATAAAGCATGTCCTCTACACCATTGACCGATGTTTCTATAGGATCGGCAATGGCCTGCTCAACCACTTCAGCGCTCGCGCCTGTGTAGTAAGCTGTCACGCTAACAGACGGAGGGCTAATCTTAGGATATTCAGCGACAGGTAACACCATCAAAGCGATGGCACCTGCAAGAGACAAGATTATCGAAATTACCAACGCAAATTTAGGGCGCTGGATAAAAAAGCGACTTAACATATCAATGTGTCCTATTCAGCCGTCGTCGAAGATTCAGATGAAGCGTTTTGAATCTGAACTGGCATTCCGTTACGAATTCGCTGTAGTCCCTGAACAACTACCTGTTCATTTTCACTTAAACCAAATGGGACAATCACGCCTTCTGGAGTTTGAGTACCCAACTCGACATTTCTACGCTCAACGATATTGCCTTCAGTTACAACCATCACAAAATCACCTTCTAGGTCAGATTGAACAGCCTTTCTAGGAATGGCGATAACAGGAACGGTATTCTCTGCGTGAAGCTCAACGCGTACGTGCTGGCCTGGCAGTAACTTGTGGTCAGGGTTTGGTATGAGAGCGCGCATATCTATCGTACCGGTATTAATGTTTACACGGTTTCCAAGAAAGTTAAGTGAGCCAGAGTGACCGTATCGCGTCCCATTTTCGAGGGTAATCGATACTTCTACATCTTTCGTATTTGAGCTAGCATTGCCTTTTGCCGTTTCTAGCGCATTGCCAAGTCTGTCACGTTCGCTGACACTGAACGACGCATGAATCGGGTCTAGGCTGACTAAAGTCGTCAGTACGCCAGACTGAGGCGAGATAAGATCACCTTTACTCACTTTGCTATCACTGATTCGACCTGAGAATGGCGCCACAATTTGAGTATATGAAAGATTGACTTCAGCAAGTCGGACTTGAGCTTTAGCGGCTTCAACTAAGGCTTCAGCACCACGCAAGCTAGCGGTTAACGCATCGAAATCAGCTTTAGAGATACTGCCTTTTGGTAATAGACGTTCGCCGCGTTCATAATCAAGCACTGCTTTTTTAAGGTCTGAGTTCATACGTGCTAATTCAGCTTTCGCAGTCGCCACTTGAGCTTCATATTGAGAGGGTTCTATCGAATAAAGTAACTCACCCTCTTCCACCATTTGGCCTTCTTCAAAGTGGCGAGATTGCAAGTAACCTGTGACCTGCGCAGTAATATCGGTGTCATCGACGGCTTCTGCACGACCAATAAAAGTCATGCTTCCACGATAATCGATCATATCGGTTTGTTGAGTCACAACTAGAGGAAGAGGAGTTTGTCCAGAATTTGCTGAATCATTACAGCCGGCAAGAATTGCCGAGGTTAACAAGGTGGTTAACAGTAGCTTCTTTTTCATATTGCGTATCGCTATTACCAATGAAATTTAGTTATGTCGAACATAACCATCAGTCATGATAGTTATGTCCGAACAATGTCAGGACGAGCGATACAATTATGTCAATCTATTACAATGCAATCCTTTTTCAATTCAACTACTTTTTGTTGCATATGTTCGGGTGATTTCCAACCGTAAACCCATTCTTGAACTTTATTTCCACATGGGGCGTTCCATAAACGGTCATCGAGCTTCTTACCGCCTAAACGATTATAAAACTCAACGGCTTGGGTGTTTTCTGCCATCACTTCCAGATAGATCCCACTATCAGAAAAATATTGCTCACACCAAAGGGTTACCTCTTTAAGAAGGCGTAACCCAATACCACGACGGCGATAATTTTCATCAACATGTATTGATTCAATCATCGTACCTTTTTCAAAGTCATGATTACCGAACGCACAGACGAATCCACAGAGTAAACCACCTTCTTCTAAAAGAAGAACGTGCTGATTAAAAGGAGGGTTGATAAGTCGCGCTTGCCAGATGGCTAAACGGTCTTCTAGAACATCATGCTGTAAATAGTCGTCGCCTAGTATTCCATTGTAAAAACGACGCCAACTTTGGGCATGAAGTGTTGCGATGCGCTCATAGTCGCTATATTCCGCTATTTTTAAATCCATTTATAGTTCCTTATTACTTCCAGTAAGGATATTAGCTTTATTCATACTATTCATTTCAGCATTAAAAAGCCAAACATTCTGTTCACAATTTTTTGCATCTTCGGTTTGACTTACACCTGTTCGCTGATATTCTAGCGTACAGTTGTTAGCCCAAAGGATTTCTCACAATGTCTACACCGTCAGCCAACTTGAAGGATCAAAAGCCACCACTGATTTGGCTTAATATCTTTATCTTTGTCTCTAGCTTACTGTTAGCCCTAATTGCAGCCCCAATGTACGGTTACCATTTTGGTTTTGGTGCCGAACACTTTATATGGTTATTGGTATGCTTTAGCTTCTGTAGTATGTCCATCACGGCAGGTTATCACCGTCTTTGGTCTCATAAAGCCTATCAAGCTCACTGGTCACTTCGATTTATTTTTGCCATTGGTGGCGCATTTGCTCTTCAAAACAGTATTTTGCACTGGAGCTCTGATCACCGAATTCACCACAAACATGTTGACGTGAATGAGAAAGACCCATATTCCGCGAAAAAAGGGTTCTGGTACTCTCATATAGGTTGGATGATTCGGGACTATCATGGTGATCGTTACGGTGACTACACAAATTGCCGCGATTTACAAAAAGACAAGATCGTGATGTGGCAGCATAAGTACTATGGCGTATTAGCACTTATCATGAATGTCGGATTCCCAATATTACTTGGTGTCATTCATGGCGACGTGATTGGTATGTTTCTGATGATTGGCGCTGTTCGCTTGGTTCTTAACCACCACACAACGTTCTTCATTAACTCCCTCGCACACATCTGGGGATCTCAACCTTATACCGATAAAAATACCGCTCGAGACAGTGCAACGCTCGCGTTTTTTACGTTTGGTGAGGGTTACCATAATTACCATCATATTTTTGAAAATGACTATCGCAACGGCATTGCTTGGTGGCACTACGACCCAACAAAATGGCTGATAAAGTCTTGTTCTTGGGTGGGGCTAACTCAGCAACTTCGTAAAGCACCACAGCTAAAGATAGAAAAAGCCAAAGCCGCTATGTCTTTAAAGAAGGCACAACAGGCGATAGAGACATGGCCAAATAAGCACGACATTAATACAAAGCTGCAATTAGAGTTCGAAGCTCTGACGACAAGCATGAACGACTACTATGCATTGAAAAAACAACTGCTTGAGACCAAAAAAGACAACATGGTGAAAAAGTATGAATACTCAGTGTTGATGTTACGCTACAAAGAGATCAAAAAGAACTTGGCGCAGCAAACCAATGAGTGGAATGGGATGATCTTGAACCTAAATAAGAAAGCACAAACGCTTTAAGTTCACTTCTTTTTAGACCAAAAAATAGCCCATTAAGGGCTATTTTTCTATAACTTGAATACCTTCACATTAGTTGGATTGACAATATTCCGACCAGTATTCTGTCGCCAATTCCATCGCCTTTTCTCTATTCGGCTCTTTTGCAAATAGAATGGAGGCCATGGTCGTCACAATCGTATTCGCCATCATTTCTCTGTCATTCTCCGGGGTTTCAAACACGCAGAGAGTTGGCTGAGGAAGCGTTTCAATCATGTCGGCTTCCCAGTAAAACGATTCGACCCCTTTTGGAGTACTTAGCCACACATTCTGACTCACTTTAGGATTGTACTCTGACTCTCCAGACTGCCCTTTGAATGAGATAACACTATGATTAGGCTCATCCACGACATGTTCAATTTCCGCATGCAACTGTTGGAAACCAGGATGAAAGCTACCTCTGATGCCAATTTTTCCCCCACCAGGGTTTAAAGCTCTTACCACAGTATTAATCGGGGTTCGAAGGCCATAACGTTTACGCCAGTCGAGCATGACTTCAACTTGTGGAGCAAATTTCTCAAGAGAGAGGTAACAAATCGAATCTGATTGAACGAGGTTCTTAGCTTCTGTGGAATCTTCTGCACGTGCGATTCCCAGTGTGTCGATGTAATCTTGAGCATGTTCACGATCCGTCACTTTGTCAGTGTAACCATGAACCAAGATCTTAAAGCCGTTATCAGCTAGAATTTTTGCTGCGAGAATATGCCAGGGTTTGCCCGCTGTTTTGCGCTTTCCCGCATAACATGGCCAATCAACATCCGCGCCAATATTGGGGACACGAGACTGAAACGCTTTAACAAAGCCTGCTATCTCTTGCTTGGTTTCGTTTTGAACCCGTATCAGCATTAACAGCATCGCCATTTGATCATCACCTATTTTTCCATCTAGGTATTCATCCATGACTTGATACGCTTGTTCTAGTGTTAAAGGCTTTCGGCCTCGCTCTCCTCTTCCGACAGTGCGAATACAATCCAGTATGGTGCTCATAGAGTTCCTTTCTGCTTCACTTTAAGCCCCAACATAGAGGCTGAACTATTAACTGAGCACAGTGTGACGTTTTAAAATCGGATTTTCAATCACACATTCCATACCAAACAAGGAAATCTGTCCGTTTTCTACTGCGACATATTTTCCTAACGCTTTATTCTTTCCTAGCGCTTTATCTTTTGCTAATGCGATAAGCTTTCTGCTTTGCCAGTTTGTCTCACCACTATTTGCATACGCTCTAAAGTCGCTTTTCAAAAGTAGACGCATCATCGGCCATTTTTTCAAAGCCAACTTGAGTTAAATAATCTTCATGATCTTCTGTCGTCGCTTTTGCTTTGAGGACTTTGATGCCTCTGCTTTTAATCAAATCGGGGCTTTGCTGATAGAAGTAGTTTGCTAATTTGAGGTCTCGAAACTCAGGAGTGACATAATCCAAAGCAATATCAAAAGATCCATCTTCATGCTTGTTACCAACCAATAGACCCGCGATGGCATTGTTTCTTAGCATGTAGAATGCTGTGTTCGCACTTCTAAGGACGCTCGTGGTTGTCTGACGTTCAATATCTTTAATATTTGTCGCGACAAAATGATCAAAGTATTCTGAATCGATAGTCGCTGAGACCAGTTTGAATTTATCTTTAGAATTCGCAAGACCGACGAGGTAATAGACATTAATACCTGCAATGCCAAGGTTCATTAACATAGTCGGGTAAGAATCAATAAAGTACGCAAACGCTGCAAACAGTAAACAACCGATAAAGTTGATGACTCTTAATTTAACGATTGAGGTCATCGTTAATGAAACGAGTACCACCAGCGACGCCAAATAACCAAACCACTCTACCCAATCAAAAACCATATCATTACCCTTATGTCTATATTTGCCCTAAAGATAGCACACAGGCAGATTTCTCAATTAGACATAGATAACAGTTATTTAGCAAACCGATAAACCGGCGATAAATTAGTAACAAAACATATGACTGAGCCAGTAGACAAAACTCTTCTCAGACTCACTCCTTGAAAACGTGTTAAGCAGACTCAGCCGTACGCAAAGAATTGGAGGCATGCTTGCTCTATGACTGCCTCCTAGGCAGCCCAAACAACAAGAATTCTAGGTTAAACGGTGCTCAAACTAAGCGAACGACGAAAAATACCCCTAAACTCGCTCATTATATTGGTTTAAATAATGACGATTTATTAGACGATTTTTTCGTCTGTTAACATTCAAGTTGAGAAAAACCGACACTTTCCACTGCTATTTTGAATGTGTAAGCCAGAGTTTACTCATCTCCTTTCTGTGATAACGAGCAGGATTTAACAATGTTGTTACACTTAAAGAATCTGACCATATCAAGATTTATCACTAAATAGACAACTCTAGGCAGCGAAATGAATCACCCTATTTGGTTTATCTAGTACAGCATTTCGCAATAAAGCATCCCAGAGTGAATACAAGGTGAGATCGAAAGGTACGAACAAGGAGCTTGTGATGAACGTTCAGTCGTTACCCATGCATAGGTTTATCGACCACCAAGGTCAACTTGTCACCCCTCTTCCTGATTGGGCGAATTACTCTCTGCTCAAACGGTTTTACTGCGACATGGTTCTGACCCGTGTCTACGACAATAAAGCCGTCGCGCTTCAACGTACCGGAAAACTTGGCACCTACCCCTCTCATTTAGGCGCAGAAGCGATTGGTATTGCTATTGGTCGCGCTATGAAAGCCAGCGATGTGTTTATCCCCTACTATCGAGATTTACCCGCAATGTGGGCGCGCGGTATTCCAATGGAGAAAAATCTGCAATATTGGGGAGGAGACGAACGAGGCAGTGACTTTATGGTCACCACAGAAGAAGAATCGAATGAAACAGTGTCTCCAAACAATCACTGCCGAGACCTTCCCTTTTGCGTCCCTATTGCCACGCAGTGTACACATGCCGTCGGTGTCGCTTCAGCACTCAAAATCGAGGGTGAACATAATGCAGCGCTTGTCACCTGTGGTGACGGTGCCACGTCGAAGGGGGATTTCCTCGAATCCATTAATTGTGCAGGCACGTGGAATTTGCCCCTAGTGTTTGTCGTCAATAATAATCAATGGGCGATTTCGGTGCCAAGAATGCTCCAATGCGCTGCGGATTTTCTTTCTCAAAAAGCGTCTGGCGCTGGTATCCCGGGCATCACCGTTGATGGTAACGATACTGTCGCCGTGCATGATGCAGTGTTAACCGCACTTGACCGCGCAAGAAACGGAAAAGGCGCCACCTTAATAGAAGCGATTAGCTATCGACTCAGCGATCATACAACCGCAGATGACGCTAGCCGCTATCGCAGCGAAGATGAACTTCAACAGGCATGGCAATTTGAGCCAATTCGCCGCTTACAAAAATACCTTATCGATCAAGGTGCATGGGATGAAGAGCAAGAAGACGACTGGCAAAAACAATGTAAAGAAACGATTGAACAAGTCGTTGAGCGTTACCTTAACCTTACATTTGAAGCTCCAGAATCCGCATTTGACTACCTCTATGAAACGCCAACCACGGACTTACATCAGCAACGCGACGAACTGATTCACAAAGCAATGCGTATGCAAGGGGGAAAGCATGGCTGAAATAACCTTACTCGAAGCCGTTAACCTCGCCTTGCATCATGAAATGGAGCGCGATAGCAATGTCGTTGTCTTAGGCGAAGATGTGGGCGATAACGGCGGTGTATTTAGAGCCACGGTTGGGTTAAAGGAGAAGTTCGGATTAAAACGCGTTATTGATTCTCCGCTTGCTGAGGCGCTCATCGCCGGTGTGACCGTAGGGATGGCAACACAAGGATTACGACCTGTTGCAGAGTTTCAATTTCAAGGCTTCGTCTTTCCAGCCATGGAACACCTAATGTGCCACGCTGCTCGAATGAGAAATCGCACTCGTGGGCGACTGGCCTGCCCTGCCGTATTCCGAGCGCCTTTTGGTGGCGGAATTCACGCTCCTGAACATCATTCAGAGAGCGTTGAAGCACTCTTTGCTCATATTCCAGGTTTTAAAGTGGTTATCCCATCATCACCGCAACGCGCCTATGGCCTGCTGCTCGCTTCCATTCGAAGCAATGATCCCATCATGTTTTTTGAACCCAAGCGTATTTATCGAACAGTTCGTTCTGACGTCATCGACAATGGCGTGGCGCTGCCGCTTGATACCTGCTTTACGTTACGAAAAGGCCGAGACTTAACGCTGGTGACTTGGGGCGCATGCGTTGTCGAATCTCTTCAAGCCGCCAAATCACTCTCTAAATCAGGGATTGAGGTAGAAGTCATTGATCTCGCAAGTATTAAGCCGATCGACATGTCGACAATAGTCCATTCTCTGGAAAAAACAGGGCGATTACTTGTTGTCCACGAAGCAAGTAAAAACTGTGGGGTGGGTGCTGAGATTTTGGCGAGAACATCAGAAGAAGCCATGTGCCTACTTAAAGCGCCGCCCAAACGGCTTACGGGGTTTGACACCATCATGCCTTACTACCGCAACGAAGATTATTTCTTAATCAAAGAAGACGACATTGTGCTCGCAGCGAAAGAGTTAGTGGAGGGTTGGAAATGAAAGCATTTACACTACCCGATCTTGGTGAAGGATTAGCTGAATCAGAGATCGTGGAATGGCACGTCAACGTTGGCGACACTGTAGAGATTGACCAAGTCATATTAACTGTAGAAACTGCAAAAGCGGTCGTTGAAGTTCCCGCGCCCCACGCTGGCAAGATAGCCAGTCGACACGGCAATGAAGGAGACGTCATCAACATCGGCAGTTTACTGGTAGAAATAGAAGAAGTAGGTGCGGTCTCAACCTCGTCTCAATCACGCCAAAAGAGTCATTCAAAAAACAAAGACGCTGCAACCGTCGTCGGAAATGTGTCTCACCAAGATCATCACGTCAATGTGGATGACTTTTGGATTGGTGGCGATCACAACACACCTTCCAAGGAAACGCTGACCGCCATGCCATCCGCGCGCCTTCTTGCTCAGCGCCTAGGTGTTGACTTAGCCTCTGTTAAAGGCAGTGGCCAAAATGGTGTCATTTTAGACGCTGACATTTATGCTGCTTGCGACAAACAGTTGCCTGGCACAGAAGTCCTGAAAGGTGCTCGCCGTACCATGGTAGGCACAATGGCAGAATCGCACCTGCATGTTGCCAATGTCACGATCACGGAGGAAGCTTCACTTGAAAATTGGGACTCTAGCGAAGATATTTCAATTCGTCTGATTCAAGCGGTTATCTTTGCCTGCCAACAAGAGCCCGCTTTGAACGCTTGGTTCGATGCAGAAACCATGACTCGCTGCGTTCATAGCACGGTAAACGTTGGGATTGCCGTAGACAGTGCCCACGGTCTGTATGTTCCCGTATTACGACATGCCGATGATTACAATCCAAAGGGAATTCGACAATGGCTTAATACAACCGTAAAAGGCATACGCGAAAGAAAAATAGGCCGTGAGCAACTTCAGCATGGCACAATTACACTATCAAACTTTGGCGCTATTGCGGGTATTTACGCGACACCTGTTGTTTCCCCTCCTCAAGTTGCGATTGTTGGGGCAGGACGAATCATTGAAAAGTTGATACTTAAAGACGCGATACCAACCGCTATAAAAGCCATGCCCATCTCAATGACCTTTGACCACAGAGCCTGTACAGGCGGAGAGGCCGCTCGATTTATCAAATCGTTAGTTGAGCATCTACAGCGTGGCGGTATTTAAGGCCAGCATGAAAACATCTGCACGAAAACATCAGCAAGATAACACCAAGGGTTATTGGAGAACATAAACGAGTGTTCAAGAGCCTAGCGGCCTATTGTATCTCTGCTGACTGTCACTTAGCAGCAGTATTATGGTGCCTCCAATGCGAGGGAAATACCTCATTCACTATCAAATTCTATTTCTTATTCTATGTAGAATTAAGATTTCAAACGGTTTACGTTGGCATTCATGCTTTGATATTAGTTGGCGAAAACAATAGAAAATGACACGAGTTATCGCTCCAAATTCGACTATACCGAGTCAATCAGGTCAGGCACTATCTCAAACAGATCGCCCACTAATCCATAATCGGCTATTTGGAAAATCGGAGCTTCTGGGTCGCTATTGATTGCCACAATGACCTTAGAGTCTTTCATGCCCGCAAGGTGTTGAATTGCACCCGATATTCCAACAGCAATATACAATTCTGGTGCAACAATTTTACCCGTTTGCCCAACCTGCAGATCGTTAGTGACATAACCAGCATCAACTGCCGCCCTTGAAGCGCCAATGGCACCACCGAGTTTATCGGCAAGCTGTTCCACTAATGCAAAACTCTCTTTGCTACCAAGCCCCCGACCGCCCGATACGACAACTCTAGCAGCAGGTAATTCGGGTCGTTCTGATTCTACTTTTTGTTGTGAGATAAATTCTGTGTGACTTAAAGCAATACGGCCCTCATAAACCTTTATTTCACACGATTCACCGTCTCCCTCTGCA
>NZ_MCWZ01000324.1 GCF_002877365.1 Vibrio sp. 10N.261.55.A7 | reverse complement strand
ATTACAAACGGTACCTGTAGGTGCCGTTTTTTATAGTTTTCACAATATTATTATGGCTTATTCCGTAATTTTCTTACCCAAAAGCAAATTTATTTGTTACTTATTGAACAGAAGACGCACAAGGAAACGTTTGTCTTCCAACAAAAGCAGTAAATCCCCCTATTTTATTGATTTTGATAAATGTGCGCCGCATTTGCCCACCTTTCCATTTTAAGGACGATAATAATGGCCAAAGTTTCACTGGAAAAAAATAAGATTAAAATACTGCTTTTAGAAGGCCTTCACCCTTCTTCTGTTGAAGTACTTCAAGCTGCCGGTTATAGCAACATCGAATACCACAAAGGCTCTTTATCAGAAGAAGCGCTACTAGAAGCGGTAAAAGACGCACACTTTATTGGTATTCGTTCTCGCACAAACCTTTCTCAAGAAGTGATTGATGCTGCAGAAAAACTTGTCGCGATTGGCTGTTTTTGTATCGGTACTAACCAGGTTAATCTACAAGCGGCAACTAAACGTGGCATTCCAGTGTTTAACGCGCCTTTCTCAAACACACGAAGCGTTGCTGAACTCGTGTTGGGTCAGATTTTATTGCTTCTTCGTGGCATCCCAGAAAAGAACGCCTTGGCACACCGCGGTATTTGGAAAAAGAGCGCAGATAGTTCTTACGAAGCACGTGGTAAACGCTTAGGTATCATTGGTTACGGCCACATTGGTACTCAGTTAGGTATCATTGCTGAAAACCTGGGTATGCGTGTTTACTTCTATGACATTGAAAACAAGCTGTCACTAGGCAACGCCACTCAAGTGCATACGATGAGTGAACTGCTGAACAAATGTGACGTCATCTCTTTGCACGTACCAGAAACTGCAGGCACGAAAAACATGATGGGCGCGGAAGAGTTTGCGCGCATGAAGCCTGGCTCTATCTTTATCAATGCAGCTCGTGGCACAGTCGTTGATATTCCAGCGCTGTGTGGTGCTCTTGAGTCTGGTCACTTATCTGGTGGTGCAATCGACGTATTCCCAACGGAACCAAAAACAAATGCTGACCCATTTGAGTCACCATTGATGCAATTCGACAATGTCATCCTAACACCGCACGTGGGTGGTTCAACGCAAGAAGCGCAAGAGAACATTGGTGTTGAAGTAGCAGGTAAACTGGCTAAATACTCTGATAACGGCTCAACTCTATCAAGTGTGAACTTCCCAGAGGTCTCTCTGCCAGAGCACGGTGATTGTTCTCGTCTACTGCACATTCACGAAAACCGTCCAGGTATCCTTACCCAGATCAATACCATCTTTGCTGCGGAAAGCATTAACATCGCGGCACAGTATCTTCAAACAGATGCGGATATTGGTTACGTGGTGATTGATGTTGAAACAGCTCGCTCAGAAGAAGCGTTGGCTAAGCTGAAAAGCATCGAAGGCACATTGCGTGCTCGTATTCTTCACTAAGGTTCGACCAAATATTAAAAAGGCCACTTGAAGTGGCCTTTTTCGTTTCTGTGGTTTACTTTCTAAGGGATTAAACCTTTAGAGAGCGTTCACCTCGAGCAATGCCAACAACACCGCTTCGCGCAACCTCAATCACATCCGTCACTTCTGACAGTGCTTTGATGAACGCATCTAGCTTTTCACTTGTGCCCGTTAGTTGAACGGTGTATTGCGATGCAGTTACGTCCACAATCTGCCCACGGAAAATGTCTGCAGTACGTTTCACTTCCGCACGCGCAAAGCCACTTGCTTTCACTTTAACCATCAGCAATTCGCGCTCAATATGTTCAAGCTCCGTCACTTCTTGCACTTTCAATACATCGATCAATTTGTGCAATTGTTTCTGTATCTGCTCTAGCTGCATCTCATCCGATTCCGTGGTGAGATTTAGGCGAGATAGCGTTTCATCGTTTGTGGGTGATACGGTCAGCGACTCAATGTTGTAGCCACGTTGAGAAAACAAACCAACAACGCGAGACAAAGCACCAGGTTGGTTTTCCATTAACAGCGAAATAATGTGTCTCATATTAAGTTCTCTCCGTTTTGCTTAGCCACATGTTGTCCATACCCTCGCCTCGAATTTGCATCGGGTACACGTGTTCGGTTTCATCTACGGTAATATCCACAAATACCAAGCGATCTTTCATATCGAGCGCTTTCTTCATACCCGACTCAAGTTCATCAGGAGAGGTAATGCGAATACCAACGTGGCCATACGCTTCAGCAATAGCTGCAAAGTCAGGTACTGAATCCATGTATGAGTTAGAATGACGACCTTGGTAAACAATGTCTTGCCACTGTTTGACCATGCCTAAGAAACGGTTGTTCAGGTTAATGATTTTAACGGGGATTCCATATTGCAGCGCCGTTGATAGCTCTTGAATATTCATCTGAATACTGCCATCACCCGTCACGACAACCACCTCTTCATCAGGCTTGGCGAACTTAACACCCATACCCGCTGGCAGTCCAAAGCCCATTGTCCCGAGACCACCTGAGTTAATCCAGCGACGCGGCTTATTAAATGGGTAATACAGCGCGGCAAACATTTGGTGCTGGCCAACATCGGAAGCCACATAGGCATCGCCATTTGTTAGCTTGTGAAGGGTTTCGATGACCTGCTGCGGCTTAATGCGGTCTGGCAGTTTCTCGTATGCAAGACACTGACGATCACGCCACACCTGAATTTCGCTCCACCAACGATCGATCGCTTCTGAATCGTTACTGCCTCCTTGCTCCGCAAGAAGATCCACCATGGTACCTAGCACTTTTTCAGCAGAGCCCACAATCGGTAGGTCGACTTTTACGTTCTTTGAAATAGACGATGGGTCGATATCAATGTGTATGAATTTTGCGTCTGGACAGTACTTCTCTAAATTGTTGGTGGTACGGTCATCAAAACGCACACCAATACCAAAAATAAGATCTGCGTTGTGCATCGCCATATTCGCTTCATACAAGCCATGCATGCCTAACATACCCAGTGAGTTTTTATGTGTGCCCGGGAATGCACCCAAGCCCATTAGAGTGCTCACAACAGGTAGATTCAGGGCTTCAGCCAGCTTCAATAACTGTTGGTCAGCTTCGGAAATGACCACACCACCACCCACATACAACACAGGTTTTTTAGCCGCTAAAAGGGCTTTTAACGCCTTTTTAATCTGGCCTTTGTGCCCTGTCAGTGTTGGATTATACGATCGCATATTTATCGTTTTAGGGTATTCATAAGGCAGTTTATTGAGTGGGCTCATGACATCTTTAGGGAGATCGATAACCACAGGGCCAGGGCGGCCTGTTGTCGAGATATAAAATGCCTGTTTCATGACTTCAGGAATTTCTTCCGTGTTCTTAACAAGGAAGCTGTGTTTAACAATTGGGCGAGATACGCCAACAATGTCACACTCTTGGAATGCATCATTACCGATAAGGTTGCGAGGTACGTTACCAGAGATAACGATCATCGGAATGGAGTCCATGTACGCGGTTGCAATGCCGGTCACGGTATTGGTTGCGCCAGGGCCGGAACAGACGAGTACGACGCCAGGTTTGCCGGTTGAACGCGTGTAGCCATCAGCCATATGCGTGGCCGCTTGCTCATGTCGGACTAAGACGTGTTTAATCTCATCAGACTTCGCATGCAATGCGTCATAAATGTCTAAAACAGAACCTCCAGGGTAACCAAAGATCTGCTCTACACCTTCTTCGATCAGAGATTGAACGACCATCTCTGCGCCAGATAACTTCTCCATATTTTCTCCTTACCAGCTTCCATATTAGTGGGTTTAACTAACATGTCTGGTTTTGCATAGTCTAGGGCTTATTTGTAGCCTAATTCCAGTTGTCATACTTTTTGGCTATGTCCTGACTTGTAATACCCAAGTACAGGAATATACACAACTGTAACGTTTTATTAGCAAAGGATCTAATGCGACAGAGGTCGAATTTAACCCAATAGGCTAAAAAACAACAATAAGACGGGAATTAAGACCATAGAAACCAAACAATACAGATAGAAAACAAGTAAAAGATGGACAAAAAAGAGAATTATTTCAATAAATATAATGAAAACGTATCACTACATTGGTGCGGAGCATAAAAAAACCTCCATAAACAATTCAAATTGCTACATGGAGGTTTTTTAAACAAGAGGAAAACTATCTCACTAAAAAGTGACTTCTATTTCTTTGGTTCAGTGTACATTTCTTCAATTTCATCTTGGTACTTATCGCTAATCACCTTTCTACGCAGTTTTTGCGTTGGCGTTAACTCACCGTCGTTCATTGAAAACGCCTTAGGCAGCAACTTGAACTTCTTCACTTGCTCAAACTTCGCTAACTCATTTTGCAGTTCAGAAACGCGGCTCTCAAACATCTCCACCACCTTATGGTGCTTAATCAGCTCCATACGATCGTTATATTTGATGTTCAGCTCTTTCGCGTATTCTTCTAATGTATCAAAGCACGGAACAATGAGCGCAGAGACAAACTTACGCGTGTCAGCAATCACGGCAATCTGTTCGATATAGTGATCTTTACCAATCGTACCCTCGACCATCTGTGGTGCGATGTATTTACCATTTGAGGTCTTCATCAACTCTTTAATGCGATCAGTAATAAACACATTACCGTTTTTATCGATATGCCCTGCATCACCCGTTTTCAAAAAGCCTAGCTCATCAAACGTTTTCTCGGTCTCTTCTGGCATTTTGTAGTAGCCACGCATCACCATTGGGCCGCGAACGAGAATTTCATTGTTCTCGCCAATCTTGACTTCGGCACCTGGCATCGACATACCAATGGAGTCAGGGTTGAAGCATTTATCATCCCAGCACGACACCGTTGCTGTCGTTTCTGTCATGCCATAACCAAGCTTGACGTTAATGCCAATAGCGTGGAAGAAGCGACCTATCGTTTCGTCCAACTTAGCACCACCACATGGCATAAAGCTGATGTTACCGCCAAGTAGAGCACGTAACTTAGAGAGGACCAGCTTGTCGGCTAACTGATGCGATTTCTTCAGTATCAATGAAGGTTCACGCCCTTCTTGATGACACACAGAGACCTTAGCCCCCATGTTCACCGCCCAAGTAAAGAGCGCTTTACGAATGAAAGGCGCTTTCGAGACTTTTTCGTGAATTGCAGAAAAAATCTTCTCATAGAAACGAGGAACCGCACACATCACCGTTGGACGTATGTCTTCCAGCGCACTTTTCACTTGCATCGTATCTTGCAAATAACAGTTGGTTGCACCTTTGTACAGCACGTAAAAGGTCCAAGCGCGTTCAAAAACATGAGAAAGCGGTAAAAATGCCAGAGACACGTCATCTTGAGTAAGACTCAAGCGTTGATCGTGGCCTTCAAGTTGCGATGCGATATTCGCGTAGTCAAGCATCACCCCTTTTGGTTGGCCCGTTGTGCCTGAGGTATAAATAAGTGTGAGAAGATCATCTAGGCAAAGTGCATCAAGGCGAAGATCCAACTCTGCACGTTCATCGTTTGTGCCTTTAGCTAAAAAGTCAGCCCAAGTGATCGCAAACTCATGCTCACCAATAACGATCTCTTCTGACATCGCGACAACAAGCTCTAGTTGTTCACAGTCATCAAATAGACCAACAGCGGCATCAAATTGCTCTTGTTCACCAACAAATAGAATACGAACATCCGCATCTTGAATAATGTACGACGCTTGAGCGGCGGTGTTGGTTGGGTATATCGGCACTGAAACCGCGCGTGTTTGCAGTGCAGAAAAATCAGCCATCGTCCATTGAGGCATGTTATTGGCGTAGATACCAATCTTGTCTTGAATTCTCAATCCTTGAGCCAATAGCGCAAGCGATAATGTGTCGACTTGCTGACCAAATTGCTTCCAGCTGATACCTTTCCATGCGGTACCCACTTTATGTTTAAGCGCGATGCGATCGCCGCCCTTAGCAACTTGCTCTCTAATACATTTAATAATGTGAAAATCTAAATTGGCCATGTCTCTTACCTTTGGCTTACACATGTAAGCTATTTTGAGCGAACAAGTGTACATTCCAGTTTTGAAAAGGCAACTGACTAACTTCAAAGTTATCAATTAATGGATATAAAAAAACCTTGAACCAAACAAGTCAGCTCAAGGTTTGTTATCACGATGTATAAACCTGTTTCAAAGTATGTCAAACAAGCCTATCAATTTGATTTTAGTTTAAGGCAACAACTTCGCCACAAATCATCATAAGTTGGTCGCGGAACCAGATGTGACCTTTGTCTTTTTCGCTCGACTCATGCCAGCTTAAGAAGCCACTGATGTTTGCATTCTCAAATGGGAAATCAAGGATTTGCAGTTGATCACGGTTAGCCGCGTTCTCAACCATCCAACGTGGTGCAATCGTTACGAGTTCTGATTGGCCGACAACGTATAGAACGTTACTTAGGCTTGTGCCTTCGTAGTATGGTTGGCAATCCAACTCACGGTACGCTTGCTCAGAGAAGCTACGTTGGCCATGAATCTTAGACAGCTTAGCGTGTCTCTCATTAAGCAGCTCTTCAGCAGAAACTGAACCTTGAATGCGAGTGTGAGCCGTTGAAGCAACCGCAACCAACTCATCTTGGAAGATCTCAGTGCTAGAGAAGCCTTGCTCATCAAAGCGAGCGTAATCAATAACAAAGTCAATCTCTTGGTAGCGCATACGCTCAGCTAGCTTACGATCGAATTCCGCATCTAAGTGCAGTTGAACGTTGGGTGCTAGCTCATGAACAGTCGACATGATCTTAGGTGCAAAACGCATGTCACAAGGGCTGCAGATAGCAAGTTTAAACAGACGTGTTGAGGTTTCAGGAGAGAAAACAGAACTCGGTAGTTCGTTGCGAATCAGTTGAAGCGCTTGGCGGATTGGGCCAAACAGTTGACGAGCACGCTGCGTTGGTTGAATACCACGACCTTGACGCATGAAAAGCTCATCATTAAACATCACTTTCAAACGAGCGACTGCATTACTTACAGCCGGTTGAGACATACCTAGGTTATGTGCTGCTCTGGTAATGTTTTGTTCTTGCATTACCGCATCAAAAACGGTGAGTAGGTTTAAGTCTACGCCTCGCAAAGTACTTTCCATGCGGTAGCTCGCAATCGCACTCATCGCGTCTTTTTTATCTAACATTGGGTACGCCTCTTGGTTTCATCTCGTTATTATCAACATTTACAAATGACATCTGGGGAAATATATAAGTGGCATTACTAATATTTATTTCTCAGATATTTCGTAGCTGACAATTACTATCTTCGAATCAATCGACGATTAGCAACAAGATTGACAATTAATCAGTTAATTTTATCTTATATCAATAAAAGACCTTGTAAAACATGAAGTTAAACAATACATAAAAAACCATAAAACATCTAAATTTATGGCTTTTATAAGTAATATTGATCATGGTTATCAATCAACCGATTTATACCTCGTTACATTTAACTGGCGAATCAATGCTAGGGTGACCTAGAAGCTGTGTGAATTTTGACTATAAATTTGAAACATAACTTGGAAAATCCACCTGCTCCCATAATGAACGACAGAGCTGTTCTTGCGTATCCCACTTTCCATTATCAACCCATTCCGCAATCGCTTGCGCAACATTTGGGTACACCACTCTTTCTCCTGGCTTTTCATCAAGCCAAATTCTCACCTTGGACGCATCCAAAAAATCCATGCTACTTGCCAAACCAAGACCATCAAGCGTCGCGACGTTGCTTTGTTGCTCAAACTGGCCTGTCAGTGGTTTCAATAGTAATTTTTTTCCCAAAGTAAGCGCCTCTGAAGGAAGCTCAAACCCACCATTCGCAATCACACCATTGCATCGATGTAAGTGTGATTGGAAACTCTCATGGCATAACGGGCGAAGCTCTACATTCTCAATTGTTTCTGCCTTGTTAACGCTTGGGTGAAAACATACAAACTGATAACTCGAAAAACGAAACAATAAATTACAAATTTCGTCGCTATTTTCAAATGGCAGATACACCAAAATGAAGTTTTGCTGCTCAATTGGGCAATCTATAGAGTGGACAATCGGTGGTAAGATGGGCTGCTCAAAGTGATACCAGTGCAAACCAATCGCATAGTCTGAAGGCGCAAAATGATGGATTAGCCTTTTATCAACCCAACTTGCCCCTTTCAAAGGGACTGAGTGACGAAACGCATTTTGATGACTGATGCTAATGCACGTTTTCTTTTGTTTTTTCGCCGCCCAAGCCGTAATAGGTTCAAAATCATTCAGTACGAGATCGTACTCAGATAAATCCAGTTCCGAGACCTCTTTATAAAGGTTAACCAGATTATTATTCTTCGCCGTTTTAAGGTAACTGACTTGGCCATTTTCAGACTCAAACGTGAGGCCTTTGCGCGTTTCATATTGCCCAAACTCTTGCATCGAGAAGTATTTATCGGCATCGCGCCCAGAGAAAAGGTAATCCACGTCAATTCCTCGGCTCTTTAACGCCTGACTCATAGCTCTTGCTCGAGCAATATGTCCATTCCCTGTCCCCTGAACACCATAAAGAATTTTCATTCATTAGCTCCCCAACATTGAAAGAACGATCTGAGCACTGCCTACTCCCAGTAGCGCACCAATTAAAATATCCGTAAGAAAGTGCACGCCAAGCAGAACTCTCGACGTTCCGATCAAGCAAGCCCACGTAAACGCAAAGGGCAGTAAAGCGGGGTAGAAAGCACTGATTAGCGTCGCAAATAGAAAACCTGCTGCGGTGTGTCCGGAGGGTAAACTGTATCGGTCAGAAGGCGTAATGAAGGCGGCGATATACGGGGTTAGCTCTTCGGGCCTACGACGTTTTACGCTGTTTTTCATTAGCCAGTAAAGTGGGAGTTCGATAGAGAAGGCCATCAAGACACTCCAAAAGAATATCTCTCCGTCACTCCCGCCAAAGAAAAACGCAATCAAACCCACGGCTAAATACAGATGCCCATCACCACTGTGGGATACCGCCTTGCTGACTGCCGCGACTTGACGAGAAAAACGGTGTTGCAAACAAAATGATGAAAAGGCTATGTCGAGTCGAGTTACCGGTTCAAAACTACGCATCATAATCTCCTTTTGATAACGCTTAGTGTCGAAAAACGAGGCGCTTTACCTGCGTTTTAAAGCCAAGCTAAGGGAGTTTGATGACAACTAGGTGACGCTTTATTTGAGATAGGATGAAGATTGACAGGGTTTGAAAGTAAGGCATAAAAAAGGGAGCCATTGCTCCCTTAGATTTATATTTGGTGGCGTTTTAGCAGCCAATCGAACGCTTATACGTCCAAAGGTTCATGTTTATGAACTAGACCAAAGTCCGCCAGAACGGCATAAGCGGCGGGTATCATGAACAACACCAGCAGTGTGGAAGCAAAAATACCAAAGACAATCGACACCACCAGAGGCTGAATAACCTGAGCCTGTAAGCTCGTTTCGGTTAACAGTGGCAATAGTCCCGCGGCCGTTGTCATTGATGTTAAAAATACCGCTCTAAATCGTTCACGGCTGGCCTTAACCACCGAGTTATGCACACTGTCACCATCATCAACGTGGTGACGAATATACTGCACCAAGAGTATTGAGTCGTTCACAACGATACCGGCTAACGATACAAACCCCATTAAACTTGGCATACTGAGTGAGTGCCCCAGTAGCAGGTGTCCCCAGACCACACCAATGAACGCCAGTGGAATGGCCAGCATCACCACAAACGGTTCTAAATAACTTCGGAACTGATAACTCAAAATGGCAAACACACCAAATAGACCAAGCAAGAATCCTTTGCCCATAGAAGCGCCTGTTTTCGCCGCGTCTTTTGCTTCGCCTTCAAAATCAAAACGTAACCCTGGGTATTTTATGAGTAGCTCAGGCGCCAGTTCTCTTTGAAATTGCAGAACTATCGCTGAAGAGCTGGCTTTATGGTTATCGATATCACCAAACACACTGACCGTTCTAAGGCCATCAATGCGTTGAATGCGCACATAGTTACGCTGAAAATCCAACGTTGCTATGGTCGCCAACGGCACTTGACTGCCATCGGACAAAATAACGGGGAAATTGGCCAACTGCTGAAGATCACCAGCCTCCACTTTGTTTAACCGAACTTCAATCGAGATATTCTCAACGCCCACTTGAATTTCGTCGGCGGTTTGGCCGAAGAAAGCAGCACGCAACTGAGCCGCTATCATCTGCCCATTCACACCATAAGTTTCAGCACCAGGGCGAAGCTTAACCAAGATCTCCTCTTTGCCCATTCGCATGTCATCCAACACGCCCGACACACCATCGAACTGATTCAAGTATTGCTGTATTTCAATCGACGCTGCTTTTAATTCATCAAGATCATCATGCTTAATACGAATATCGATCGCACGGCCACCTGGGCCCATCGTCGGTTGCTTGAAGACCAGTGAAATAGGATCAGCCAATTCCCCGACATCCTCTCGCCACGCAGCAACAAAATCATCCATCAATGTGTTTCGCGTTTCAGCACCCAATAAATCCAATCGTACCGTCGCAAGGTGTGGGCCCGATTCATTCGCATCGGCGTTCACATTAAACTGAGTCGTGACATGCTGAACCAACGTTGTGCCATTTTCGACATTCTCGCTCCATTCTGCATTCAACTTATTGGCCGATGCGACAACCTTGTCAACCACACGTTCTGTCTGAGACAGTGACGCTCCCGGTGGCAGTATGATCCTAACTTCCGCTATGTCTCCGTCTAAATCGGGGAAGGGCTGAAATTTAAGTAAGCCACCAGCGATGGTCGCCACTGAAATCAACATCAACGCTACAACACCACCCAGAAAGGCATATCGATACTCCACCACTTTAGTGACAGCCGTCACCAATTGTTGGTTGCGAAACTGCTCAAACTTATCTAGCAACACTCGTTTAAATTTAGCGGGTTCTCGCTCGTTATTTCTGTTGTGTAGTGAGTGAGAAAGGTGGTTAGGCAGAATCAGGAAAGCTTCGACCAAACTCAACACAAGCACCAAAATCAACACTTGTGGAACCGCTTTGAGTACCGCGCCCATCTCTCCATCCAAAAATAGTAAGCTGCCAAAAATGCAAACAGTGGTGAGAAATGATGACAAAACCCCAGGGAAGACTTTCTTCACCCCATTGATGACCGCGTCATCGACCTTCTGCCCTTTGTCTAGGTGGGAGGCTACGGACTCAGCAATCACAATGGCGTCATCCATCATGATACCAATGGCCATTAGCAGACCAACCAGCGACATGATGTTAATGGACAGCCCTAAGTTGGCCATGAGAAACAGGCCACCCAAGAAGGCAACGGGTAACCCTGCTGCTACCCAAAAAGAATAACGAAAGCTAAAGAACAGCCACATGGTTGCGAAAACTAGCACAATCCCCTGCCAACCATTACTGAGCATCATGGTGAGTCGATCCCATAATACCGACGACAGATCGTTGGTGAGCTCCAGCGTAACGCCATCCGGTGCAATCAACTGCTGCTGTTCGACAAATGATGTTACTTTTTCTTTGATCCTTAGCGCATCATCTTCTTTATTCTTGCTGATCTTCAATAACGCAGACGGATGACCATTGAAATACACTTTCTGCTCATCTAGCTCAAATCGATCAGTAATTGTCGCAATGTCTCTGAGTCGGATCTGAGAGCCATTTGGCCCAGAGCCGACAACAATGCTCTCAAGCTCAAAAGGGGTGATGCGCCTTTCATCAAAGCGTATGAGGAAGTTTTTATCGGTCGTTTCAATGTTGCCACTAGGCAGTTTTACGTTCTGGCGTTTAATCTGATCGGCAATATCGCCCACACTGAGGCCCAACTGCCTCACAGCTTGTAAATCGAGCTCGACGCGAAACTGATGATCCGAAAAACCACTCACTTCCACAAGTGACACATCGTAATCCAATTTCAAGGTACGCTTGAGTTTTTCAGCGTAATCCTTCAACTCTGGCCAAGTCGTATTCGCCGAGATGGCGACATCCACAACCGGTTCATTCCAATCAAGCTCTTGAACGATAGGCGATTCAATTTCAGCAGGGAAATCATTGATAGAATTAATTTGGGTCTGAACATCCACCAACATTCGACCAATATCGGCCTTACTATTAAGCTTCAAGGTTAACCTTGCAGAGCCCTCTATCGCCTCACAGCGAGTCTCTTCAATATTCGCCAATCCATCGACTGCATCTTCCATTCGAACGCATATACTCTCCTCCACTTCTTGAGGAGAAGCACCAGGGTAAACCACGGCAGCCATGATATAGGGTGGACTGAACTCAGGGAACGTTTCACGTTTAATCGTCGAGAGCGTCGAAATCCCCAAAATCAGCAAAGCCAACATCAGCAAGTTAGCTGCCGTTGGGTGTCGAGAGAAAAAGCGAATCATAATTCTAGCCCCTCAGCGTCTTCCTGTTTCTCTGAGCCAGGCTCTTTTAACAGCATCCCTTCGATTGCGGGTAAAAGGTCATTGATGATCAAACGCTGCCCTTGCACTAACTCTCCGCTAATCACGACATTGCCGTCTCTTCGGTAGAGCACTTCAACGGTTTTGATAGCCAATCTATCTTGGCTATTCTTAAGATAAATTCGATCGCCGTGCAGTGCCCTTTCAGGGATCATCCAACTCGGGTTGGTTTGCCCTTCAATACTCGCTTTCACAAACATGCCATTTACAAGTGGAGGAACCGATTTAGGCGTCAGATCTTTGTAGTCTTGCGTGATCTCGAGAATCACCCCGGCCGTTGCTTGGTTTACATCCACCGTTTCACTTATCCTCGCAACCTTTGCAGGCCAAACAACCGATAAGCTGCCACTGTTTAGCTCAATCTTCGCTTGAATAAAGGTCATATCCACCTGAGGCACGCCTGACTCATCACGAGCAAACTCTCCCAAGCTCGACGCTAATGTTTGCATGTCATGAATGGAGAGCTGTGCTTCAACCTCCATAACATCAATACCATGAGCAATGATCATCTCTTGCTGTAAATTCACCACTTGGTTTTGCTCAATCGCGACATCAGCAATTCGTAAATCTTGCGGCAGGACAATCGATGTTTTGGTCAGTAGTCTCTGCGCTTCTTGAACCTTGGCTTGATTGACTCTCACCACGGCTTCAGCGACTTGTCTTTCGTCTGGCATTAAGGTCAATTGATGCTGTATGTCTACCATCAACTTTTGTTGAGAAAGGCTACTTTGCTGCTGCTGATCCACATCCGACTGAGAAGTCAGTCCTTTCTTTCGAAGATCTTTCTTTCGTTGCAGCTCGGTATTGGCAATCGTTAATCGATTTTTTTCTATGGCCAATGTCTGTTTCAGGTTTTGTTCATCGAGGTTCAATTTTGCCAGAGACGTTTGACTCGATTTCAAATCGGCCTGTGCTTGCACCAGTTTCAGCTCATAGTCTAAAGGGTCAATGCGCAACACTTCAGTCCCTTCCGGTAGTACCTGACCTTTCTGCAACCTCGGGTGACGATAAACCACTTTACCAGTCACTTCGGCAATCGCCTTCCATTCCACCTTAGGGGCCACCTTGCCAAAACCAATTGCCAAAGGCGCAACAGGCTCAAGGGATAAAGGAATCGTTTCAACAAGCCGCGCTCGGTCTTGTGCGGGTTTGACAGGTAAGTCAGGTTTCATTTTAACGGCCAGCACAAGCACTAAAACGCCAATCATGACGGCAGGAAAAAATAAGAGTTTTCGGTTAAATGTCATCATGACTTCCTTGTTGGGTTGACGGATCGACTAGCATGCCTGAGGTCATTAGTTGAATATTGTGTTCAATGAGTCGGTTGAGAAAGGTTTCATTTAGCTCGACGCCCTGTTTGGCGAGAAGAGGTTTAGGCGCAATAAAAGGAAAAACCATTAAGCTTACAAATGACATTTTGCATAATTCAGGTTCAATACCCGGCTTAATCAAATGGTTCGCCAAAAGTTTGTTATACATCGCTTCCTGCATTGGCCCAATAACATCGTTGAGTGCATTTTCCATTAATTGCCGTTGCCTCTCGGATTCTGGCATATTCATGACTTGGGCAACTAATAGAGGAAATTGAGGGGTTTTGCTCATCTCTTGATAGTAAGTGCGCATCAAATCCACAAAATTCGTGTGAGTGACGTTTTTCAATAAACGTTGTACCTGCGCTTTCATTGGAGCAACCGTTTCACGCGCCATTGTCTCAAATAGGCCTTCTTTACTATCAAAGTAGTAGCGAATCATCGCGACGTTCACACCAGCTTTAGCAGCAATCATTCGCGTTGAGACTTTATCGTAGCTTTGTACTATGAACAGTTCTCGCGCACTGGAAATCAGCCGATTCCTAGCATCCGTTTGCTTGGTTGGTCTGCCAGCTTTTCTCATTTGAGTCATATCAAATAACACCAGAATTAATCGATTGATTAATTATAGACGAAGGGAATATTCCTCTGTAGTACTATAATTAATCAATATTTAAACAATTGATTAATTATGTTTAACCCACCCAAATTGGCTTGAACTGATCCGATATGAATAAAAAATCAACTTAAAGGTTGACGTTAAAGCGTGAGTGCGGTACTAATTTGTTAACTTAATTTTGTGGTTTCTTTAACTCCTTTTAGGAAGTAATTAACAATGACAAAGAATTTTTCTATCCTGCTCAACCTCCTCCTTATCGTGAACACATCACGCGGGTAGGTCATGGAAGAAAAATAGCCACATAAGAATTCCAAAAACCCGCACTGAGATGCGGGTTTTTTTGTAGTTATGGACCAGAAGTAAACGATTAACTGACGCAAAAGACGTCTAATCACTAAGGAAGCAAACATGAACGATCAGGTCATTATATTCGACACCACTCTACGTGATGGTGAACAAGCGTTGTCAGCCAGCTTGACAGTTAAAGAGAAACTGCAAATTGCTTACGCACTCGAACGCCTGGGTGTTGATGTGATTGAAGCAGGTTTCCCTGTTTCTTCTCCGGGTGATTTTGAGTCAGTTCAAACCATTGCTCGTCATATCAAAAATAGCCGTATCTGTGGTTTGTCTCGCGCAGTCCCTAAAGATATTGATGCCGCTGCAGAAGCGCTTAAAGTTGCTGAAGCATTCCGTATTCATACTTTTATCTCGACATCAACGATTCACGTTCAAGACAAGCTTCGTCGTAGCTATGACGATGTCGTTGAGATGGGTGTCAAAGCGGTGAAACATGCCCGCAAGTACACTGATGATGTTGAATTCTCCTGTGAAGATGCGGGTCGTACGCCAATAGATGACTTGTGCCGCATGGTCGAAGCCGCGATCAATGCTGGCGCCAATACGATTAACATTCCTGATACGGTTGGTTACACGGTTCCCAATGAGTTTGGTGGCATTATTCAATCACTATTTAATCGTGTACCAAATATCGATAAAGCGATCATCTCAGTTCACTGTCACGATGACCTAGGCATGTCAGTGGCAAACTCAATTGCTGCAGTACAGGCGGGGGCGCGTCAAATTGAAGGGACGATCAACGGAATCGGTGAACGTGCAGGTAACTGCTCTCTAGAAGAAATCGCCATGATCATCAAAACTCGTCAAGAGTTCTTAGGTGTACATACAGGCCTAAAACACGACGAAATTCACCGTACCAGTAAGCTTGTTAGCCAACTATGTAACATGCCAATTCAAGACAACAAGGCGATTGTCGGTTCAAACGCGTTCAGTCACTCTTCTGGTATTCACCAAGATGGCATGATTAAGAATAAAAACACCTATGAAATCATGACACCTGAGTCGATAGGCCTGAAGAATAAAGCGCTTAACCTAACAAGCCGAAGTGGACGTGCCGCAGTGAAGAGCCATATGGACGCAATGGGCTACAAAGATGAAGAGTACAACCTAGATGGGCTATACGACGATTTCTTAAAACTGGCTGACCGTAAAGGCCAAGTGTTTGATTACGATTTAGAAGCGTTGATGCACTTCTCAAACCTAAAAGAAGAAGATGACTTCTTTAAATTGAACTACCTAAGTGTTCAATCTGGCAGCGTGATGGCAACCACCAGTATTAAGATGCTTTGTGGCGATAAAGAGACCTCTGAAGCCGCGGTTGGTAACGGCCCAGTCGACGCACTTTATCAATGTATCTATCGTGTGACGGGTTATGATATTGTGCTAGATAAGTTTGACCTTACCGCTAAAGGTGAGGGTGAAGATGGCTTAGGACAAGCAGACATCATCGCTAACTATAAAGGGCGTAAGTACCACGGTACCGGTATCTCAACCGATATTGTCGAAGCGTCTGGTCAAGCGCTATTGCACGTAATTAACAGCATCCATCGCGCTGATGAAATCGCTGAGATTAAGCAGAAAAAGATCGCAACCGTATAAATCGCAAACGAATAAAAGCGTTCTAGCCTAGCGAGTCAATACCTAGGCTAGAAACAAAAATCAAAAATATTTAAAGGATTAACATGACAGACAAAACTTACAAAATCGCCGTTCTACCTGGCGATGGTATTGGCCCAGAAGTAATGCAACAAGCGCATAAAGTTCTTGATGCGATTGAAAAGAAACATGCGATCACTTTTTCTCGCGAAGAGCACGATGTTGGTGGTATCGCGATCGATAATCACGGCAGCCCACTTCCAGAAAGCACAGTAAAAGGCTGTGAAGATTCAGACGCGGTTTTATTTGGCTCTGTCGGTGGCCCTAAATGGGAACACCTACCACCAAATGATCAACCAGAGCGCGGTGCGTTACTTCCTCTTCGTAAGCATTTCCAGCTATTTTGTAATCTTCGTCCAGCTCAAATTCATACGGGCCTAGAAGCATTCTCTCCTCTGCGTGCTGATATCTCTGAGCGCGGCTTCGATATTGTTGTTGTTCGAGAGCTGACGGGCGGCATCTACTTCGGTCAGCCTAAAGGTCGTGAAGGCGAAGGTCCGAATGAAAAAGCTTTCGATACTGAAGTTTATCACCGCTTTGAAATAGAACGCATTGCCAAAATTGCTTTTGAATCGGCTCGTCTGCGCGACAAGAAAGTATGCTCTGTTGATAAAGCTAACGTTCTACAAAGCTCGATCCTATGGCGCGAAGTAGTCGAAGAGATTGCAAAAGATTACCCAGATGTAGAGCTTTCTCACATCTACATCGATAACGCGACCATGCAGCTTATCAAAGATCCTTCTCAGTTTGACGTTATGCTGTGTTCAAACATCTTCGGCGATATCATTTCAGATGAGTGTGCGATGATCACAGGCTCTATGGGCATGCTGCCATCAGCAAGCCTAAATGAAAGCAAGTTTGGTTTATACGAGCCTGCGGGTGGCAGCGCGCCTGATATTGCAGGTAAGAATATAGCTAACCCAGTGGCACAAATTCTCTCTGCTGCATTGATGCTTCGTTACAGCTTGAATGAAGAAGCTGCTGCACAAGATATCGAAGCGGCAGTTTCTAAGGCTCTATCTGCAGGTGAACTTACCGCAGACCTTGCAGGAAAGAACCCAGCCCTAACGACATCAGAGATGGGCGATAAGATCGCAGAATACATTTTAAATTCGTAAACCATTCTTATAACGACGATTATTAGCGCTACTTACATTGATAGAGTAGCGCATACAAAACACTGGGAATGATGCGCTCCCAAGGAAGAAAGCAATGTCTAAAACACTGTATGAAAAAGTCTACGATGCACACGTTGCCGTAGCGGCAGAGGGTGAAAACCCAATCCTATATATTGACCGACACTTAGTTCACGAAGTGACCTCACCACAAGCGTTCGATGGTTTGCGTGAAAAAGGACGTCCAGTTCGTCAAGTGAGCAAAACATTTGCGACGATGGATCACAATGTATCTACTCAAACCAAAGATATCGCCGCTTCTGGTGAAATGGCACGTATCCAAATGGAAACGCTGTCTAAGAACTGTGAGGAATTTGGTGTAACTCTTTATGACCTTAACCATAAATACCAAGGTATTGTGCACGTAATGGGGCCAGAGCTGGGAATTACTCTTCCAGGGATGACCATAGTATGTGGTGATTCACACACTGCAACTCATGGTGCGTTTGGTTCTCTAGCATTTGGTATTGGTACCTCTGAAGTAGAGCACGTTCTAGCCACTCAAACACTAAAACAAGCTCGCGCGAAAACGATGAAAATCGAAGTGAAGGGCAAAGTAGCTGCTGGTATCACAGCCAAAGATATCGTGCTAGCCATTATTGGCAAGACGACGGCTGCGGGTGGTACGGGTTACGTTGTTGAATTCTGTGGTGAAGCCATTACTGACCTTTCTATGGAAGGCCGAATGACGGTATGTAACATGGCGATTGAGCTAGGTGCAAAAGCAGGCCTAATTGCTCCTGATGAAACCACTTTCGATTACATCAAGGGACGCAAGTTCTCTCCTCAAGGTGCAGACTTTGATGCAGCGGTTGACTACTGGAAAACGCTAGCAACCGATGCTGATGCTGAATTTGATGCAGTTGTGACACTAAACGCTGCAGACATCAAACCGCAAGTCACTTGGGGCACTAACCCAGGTCAGGTTATCTCAGTCGATACGCCAATTCCATCGCCAGAAAGTTTCGCAGATCCAGTAGAAAAAGCATCAGCTGAAAAAGCATTGGCTTACATGGGATTAGAAGCAGGTAAAGCACTGTCTGACTACAATGTTGATAAAGTGTTTGTTGGCTCTTGTACTAACTCTAGAATCGAAGATATGCGCGCTGCAGCTGAAGTGGCAAAGGGCCGTAAAGTGGCGTCACATGTACAAGCTTTAATCGTACCAGGTTCAGAGCAAGTAAAAGCACAAGCTGAAGCAGAAGGTCTCGATAAGATATTCATCGAAGCAGGCTTCGAATGGCGCCTTCCAGGTTGCTCTATGTGTTTAGCAATGAACAACGACCGTTTAGGTCCACAAGAACGTTGTGCTTCTACATCAAACCGCAACTTTGAAGGTCGCCAAGGCCGTGATGGTAGAACACACCTTGTGAGCCCAGCTATGGCAGCTGCTGCTGCGGTTGCAGGTCATTTTGTTGATATTCGTGAGCTATAGGAGACGTAAATATGTCAGGTTTTAAACAACATACTGGTTTAGTCGTTCCTCTAGATACGGCCAACATCGATACCGATGCCATTATTCCAAAGCAATTTCTACAACGTGTTTCACGTCTAGGTTTTGGTAAAAATCTTTTTCACGACTGGCGTTTTCTTGATGATGCAGGTGAGCAACCAAACCCTGAGTTTGTAATGAATGCACCTCGCTACCAAGGCGCGTCTGTTTTACTAGCTCGTGAAAACTTTGGTTGTGGCTCCTCTCGTGAGCATGCACCTTGGGCTCTAGCCGATTACGGCATTAAAGCGATGATCGCGCCAAGCTTTGCCGATATTTTCTACGGTAACTCGATCAACAACCAGATGGTTCCCGTGCGCCTTACTGAGCAAGAAGTGGATGAGATATTCCAGTTTGTAGAGGCGAATGAAGGTGCAGAGGTTGAGGTTGATCTAGAGGCAATGAAAGTTCGAGCAAACGGTAAAGAGTACCGTTTTGAAATCGATGATTTTCGTCGCCACTGCTTGCTTAACGGGTTGGATAACATCGGTCTGACTCTGCAGCACGAAGAGAAAATTTCAGCTTATGAAGCTAATATTCCGAGCTTCCTAAGATAGGTTTTAAAGCATAAAAATAAAGGCTGGTTTTTGACCAGCCTTTTTTGTACCCATTGTTTTCAAAGGTACTGCAATATGAAAGAAAATCTTAGTTAATGTGGTCTCTTTCCTAAATCACACTGGACTGTATTTATGAAAACATTCACTTCCCTTATTGTCTTAATGGCGACGCTCTTCGTTTCAACGCTCGTGTCAGCCGCTCCTAAATCTGAGCTTTGGCCTTACTGGAACAGCAGCAATGAAAATTCAACGAAGAGTATCTCGCATGCGAAATGGCAGTCGTTACTCGACACATACCTAGTGGTTGACGGGCAACACACCCTGTTTCGCTATAGCAAGGTTACTAGCCAGGACAAACAGAAACTGGACAACTACATCGACGAGCTTTCATCAATAACACCACAAGAACATGCCCTTGAAGAGCAATACGCGTATTGGGTCAACTTATACAACGCGGTGACCGTAAACCTAATCCTAGACAATTATCCGACGAGCTCTATCACAAAGCTAGGTGGCTTCTTTAGTTTTGGTCCTTGGGGAGAGGAGGTAGTGGTTGTAGATGGTAAAGATCTCACTTTAAACGATATTGAGCATCGAATACTTCGCCCGATATGGAATGAGCCTAGAACCCACTACGCTGTAAACTGCGCAAGTTTAGGTTGTCCTAATATACAACAGCAAGCTTTTACTTCTTCTAACACTGAGCAATTACTTGAATTGGCAGCAAAAGAATACATAAATAGCGATAAAGGTGCCAAGTTGATGGGCAACAAGCTTCAACTGTCTTCAATCTATGAGTGGTTTGAATCTGACTTTGGTTCAAAAGAAGAGTTGTTTCAACATTTATCAAGCTATAAACCTGAACTCAAAGGTTACAAAGGTGAGATCAGTTATGACTATGATTGGAAGCTCAATGAAAAATAGTTAAGCGGATAATGGCAGCATCAGAATCGCGTTTACAATATCGAAGAAAAATTGAGATGTAAAAAAGCCCTAGCATTGCTGCTAGGGCTTTCTGTTTCTTCTCGACACCGATTTGGTGGAGGTATAATTCAAACCTGGCGATGTCCTACTCTCACATGGGGAAACCCCACACTACCATCGGCGCTATTGCGTTTCACTTCTGAGTTCGGCATGGAATCAGGTGGGTCCACAATGCTATGGTCGCCAAGTAAATCTATTAACTATCGTTTTCACGTTAGCTTTTAACTGGTGCTGATACCCAGATTTGAACTGGGGACCTCACCCTTACCAAGGGTGCGCTCTACCGGGCTGAGCTATATCAGCAGTTTGTTTTAAGTCCAAGGGACTAAAAAGCCCGTCTTAAACGGGCTTTTATAATTTAAAGCCTGGCG
>NZ_MCWZ01000323.1:6198-19125 GCF_002877365.1 Vibrio sp. 10N.261.55.A7 | reverse complement strand
TTCTATTTCGTTTCTTTGTTTTAGTATGGATTAATTAGTGTTTAAGCTTTCGAAACTTTACAAACAGACTGTAACTGTCGTAGCCATGACATTGCTATTTGGCTGCAGCTCTACCGGTTTTCATGAACGTGATGAACCCAAATCGGTGAGTTACCATTTTGGTTACCAACATGATTCTCAACTAGATAAGCTGTTTCAACAATCCACCTACGACGTAAAAACCCACACTGGATTTTATCCCTTATCTCTCGGGCATGACGCACTATTGGCGCGTCTTGCTTTGATTGAGACTGCACAATCCAGCATTGATCTTCAGTACTACATCTATAGAGATGATGAGACAAGCCAATTAATCAGTTGGCGGCTTTACGAAGCTGCGAACAGAGGTGTTAGAGTTCGGATCTTGTTGGATGACATGCAGCGAAGAAGTGACCGTGCAATGGCGACACTCGCAGCCCATCCCAATATTGAAATACGCTTGTTTAATCCACATCAGTATCGTCAGGCACGAAGCTTAGCATTACTGTCTGATTTTGATCGCTTAAATCGCCGCATGCACAATAAGTCTCTTACAGCAGACTCCGTAGCCAGTATCGTTGGTGGACGAAATATAGGGAATGAGTATTTTTCTTTTGAATCGAGCGTCGAGTTTGACGATCTAGATTTACTGATTTATGGAAACACGGTAGAGCAAACGGCTGATCAGTTTGATATTTATTGGAACAGCGAATATGTTGCTCCAATAGAGTGGATATATCCAGACGTCAAGGTTCTACAAGAAGAGGTCGTTGCCACAAGATTAGAGGACTCAAGGTTAGATGTTAAATTCTCATCTGGCGCCTATAACTTTAGTGACTTACCTTTTTACCAAGAACTCTCGACGCAAAACCTTTCACTCTATTGGGGACCAGCGAAGCTTTGGTACGATATGCCAAATAAAGTGTCGGGCGAGAGCAGTCATTTAGTCGATAACTTAGTGGTTTTACTTGATGACATTGAACACTCGCTCGTGCTTGTTTCTCCATACTTTGTACCGACGAAAGAAGGAACCGTTGAACTGGTTGAGGCGGTTCAGTCTGGCAAACGAATTACCGTTGTCACGAATACCTTAGCTTCTAACGATGTTTTCGCTGTTCATGGATGGTATGCAAAGTATCGTAAACAGTTGGTTGAAGGCGGTGTTGAGCTATGGGAGATAAAGGGCAGCGTAAGTATTGAGACCAATTGGAGCTTCACTGGTAGCAGTCGCTCTAGCTTGCATGCCAAAGCCATGTTGTTTGATGATAACAAAATCTTTGTGGGTTCAATGAACTGGGATCCTCGCTCAGCGTATTTGAATACTGAAATGGCCGTTGTTATAGAGCAGCCTGAGTATGTTCAGAAATCCTTGTCTGAATTAGAGTCTGAGTTAGAAAAGAGTGCTTACAAGATTGTTATCCAAGATGGTAGCGTTGCTTGGTACGATCCTGAGACGGATGAAATTCTTACCACGGAGCCTGAGGCGAGTATTTGGCTCCGATTCGGTGCTTGGTTAGCAGGCTTACTGCCGATCGAAGAGCAACTGTAAAGTATCTAACAATAGACCCAGTAAAACGGATTTCGGAGGAGGCCAAATGTATGAGTCAATAAAATCTTTTATAACCCCTAAGCGAAACGAAGATTTAATCTTGGCCTCTGAACTTCAAAGATCAAATCCACCGACGCTTTGGTTGCTTGGTAAAACGGGATCAGGTAAATCTTCCCTGATTCATGCAATTACAGGTAGCACGCTGGTTGAGATAGGGAATGGTTTCCAACCCTGTACAAGAACAGCTTCGATATACGACTTTCCGTACGATAAACCGATTCTTCGTTTTCTTGACACCCGAGGTTTAGCTGAAGCTGGATACGATCCAACTAGCGATATAGAACAGTTTACGACGGGCCAGCAATCTGATGAATACTCTCATGGTATTGCACAAGCCATCATTGTGGTGGTTAAGTTAGAGGATCCAGAGCAGAGTGCACTGATATCGGCTTTAAAGAAGATAAAAAGATCTAGCAAATTTAAGCAAATCATTACGGTTCTGACTGCGGTGAAACAAGTCACAGAGAAAGAGAGAGAAAGGCTGGTTTCGTATCATAAAAGTCAGCTCGGTTCGGTACTTGGAAACCAATTAACCACGGTAGAGGTTGATTTTGAGACGGATGACAACGCTGTCTATAACTTAGATTCACTTATTGATGCTATTAGTCATTACCTACCAATTATAAAACTCATGATGAATAAAGGTGATCACTCTAACGTTGAAGAAAGTAACTTTAACAAGCTAGAGAATGAAGTACTTTGGTATTGTGCTTCAGCAAGTGCAACCGATGTCATCCCGGCAGTAGGGTTAGTCACTGTACCAACCATACAGGCTAAAATGTTACATAGCTTGGCCCAGCAATATGGGATTGATTGGAATAAAAGAACATTTGCAGAGTTAATTGGAACACTCGGTGGCAGTTTTGGGCTTCAATACAGTTTGAAGTTGGGTGCTCGGCAGTTAACCAAATTCATCCCCGGCTATGGTCAAACTGTTGGAGCAGTGACAGCGGCAACAATGAGTTTCGCGACGACTTACGGGCTCGGGCGCGCCGCTTGTTACTACTTCTATCACAAGAGTCAAAATGAAGCGGTTAGCGCGCAGGAAATGCAAGCCGTGTATAAAACTGCAATGATGAAAACTCGAGCAATGAAACGAAAAGATGGCGAGCAGAATGAGTAGTCGATGGAGAAAAGCCAGGCAAATCTTGGCCCATTTAGCGGAAGGAGGCGTCGGTTTCGGTTTGATACTCGCCGTTATGCCTACCATCGTCATTGCCTGTTTTGGACTCTATTTGTCTTTTAAATATGGCTACCTGATCGAACTTTCTATTACCTTGATGATTCTGAGCGTTCTAGGGTTGATCCCAGTACTTTGGGAAAGGTATCAATCAAATAAACGTTCAAAACCAACACCAGTTGAACAGCATGACGCCGACTCAGATTTTGTTAAAGCGTCTAGTGATTGGTCTGAGAGAGAAAATGAAATCTGGGCTCGCGCAAAAGACCAAGCCAATGATCTTCTAAGTAAAGATGATGAATGGGCATCATTATACGTTCATGGACTTTGCGTGGCGGAACATGTCGCGAAGGAATATGGAAAGGGCGATCTTGAATTTTCGTTACCGGAAGGCTTGCAACTGCTTGAAGAGGTGAGCCGACGTTATCGTGAAACATTGGTTGAGCATCTCCCAGCGGTTGAATCGATCAAGGTTTCTCAGATCAAATGGGTGTATCAGATGCAGGAAAAATATGGGGATGATGCACTCACCTTAGCTCGGTTTGCCAACTTAGGTCGACGTGCTTATCTAGCGTATATGAATCCAATCAAGCTGATTAATGATGAGATCAGAAACAAGATCTTAGCCACTGAATCATCCAGTCGATATACCGCTCTACAGATTAATGCTAAGAGAGCATTGCTACACGAAGTCGCGTCGGTAAGTGTGGATCTATACAGTGGTCGATTCACCATCAGCGACGATGATATCAGTGCATCAAATGTGTCAGCAAAGGACAACGTCGACCAAGCTATGCCATTAGAGCCCATTCGTATTGTAATTGTTGGCCAATCAAGCAGTGGTAAGTCTTCGTTTGTTAACCGATTTATCGGTGAATTTTCCGCAGAAGTCGACGTATTGCCCACGTCTGAAGGGATAACGACTTATTTGACAGAAAATGTGAACAAAGAGCCTTTAAGAATCGTAGATTTGCAAGGGCTTGATGGGAGTGAAGAAACGAACAAACGAACACTACAAGAGATGGTCAATGCGGATATCGTTGTGTGGTTATTGAAAGCGAATCAATCATCCCGCCAGTTAGATCATGCGCTTAAAAAAACGTTTGACGACTATTTCGTAGAGCATAAGAATATTACCCACAAAAGACCTATTCTATTTGGCATTGTCAGTCACGTAGATCGTTTGTCACCACAGTCCGAATGGTCGCCACCCTACGACCTTGACCGTCCTGTAAGAGAAAAGGCTAAGAACATTGTCGCGGCATTGAAATACAATCAAGAACTCCTTGAGTTTGATGAGGTTCTCCCCATCGTTCTTTCGAGTACCAGGCGGAATAACAGTGTTTCCAGCAACGATGAACGAGATGACTTTGGCTTTGAACAGGTCAAGTGCCAACTTGAACAGTACTATGACAATGCAAAGAATGTTCAAAGAAACCGACAGCGAAGAGATTCAAAACCAGGCAAAATCATGCTTTTGGAATATGGTAAACGGCTGTATAGGAGCGCTTACAAAGGGCTTAAGCATTCAAATTATAAGAAGGAAAATCGATGAAAATCGGAGTGATCGGGCTAGGGGACATTGCGCTTAAGGCCTACCTACCCATTTTAGCTAACTTGAGCGGTATTGAGTTAGTGTTGTGCACCAGAAACAAAGATGTTCTAAAAGAGGTGGCGTCAAAGTATCGCATTAAAGAGTGCTGCCAAGATTTTAAAGCGTTACCAGCGATGAATGTCGATGCGGTTATGATTCATGCCGCTACATCAGTACACTTCGATATTGCACGCTATTTTTTGAAACAGGGCATTCCTACTTTTGTGGACAAGCCACTTTGTGATACAGCAAAACAAGTAGAACAGTTATATGAAGTGGCGACTCAGCAATCTACGCCGTTGTATGTCGGTTTTAATCGTCGTCATATCCCTCTGTATAATCAGCATATTCCAGAACTCAAACTGAATGAACTTGGCTCTTTGACGTCACTGAGATGGGAAAAGCATCGTCATAATCTACCCGGTGAGCTTCGCACGTTCATTTTTGATGATTTTATTCACCCGCTCGACAGTATTAATCTGAATAGCCAATCGAGTATTGCTGATCTTCACATTACCCATCAAAGAAGTACCCGTGGTAATGGTTTATCTCGTTTGGATGTGGAGTGGCAGGTTAACGGTACTCTGTTGCAAGCATCGATGAATCGAAGTTTTGGACAAACTTGTGAGCGCATTTGGGCTTGTTATGAAAATAAAGCCATAGAATTTGATTCGTTCGTTCAAGGTCAGTTATCTGAAAATAACCAGCGAAGTACAATAGCACTTAAAGATTGGACGACCATGCTAAAAAGTAAGGGATTTGAAGACATGCTATTAGATTGGTTCAACGTGGTTGAACGCGGTTATGTCGATGCTGATATTGTCGAGAGAAACATCGCAACCCATCAGTTAGCCGAGAATATCTTCGACCACGTTGCGAGCCAGATCGGTGCTTAACCATTTTGGTTGATTGCTTCAGAGTAGACGATTATGGCGGCAAGAGTAAATACTGATTTACGCCCTTTTAGCTGTTAACCCTGTACATTTGCAAACACGTCATCGAACATGGTTGTAACGGTAATTAGAATCATTTAAAGCGGTTCTGAATCGTCATGAAACCGTGTCAGGCGGAATATAAGTGGTTATGGGATTATCAGTTAGTGAAGTGCTTTAAACTTAGAAGCCGCCTGCTCTATATACAAAATAGGCTATGGACAAACAATGCGGCTTACTTTTGGTAAGCCGCATTTTTATTTATCACTGTACTTTATTTACTACTTTGCTTTTTCAGTCATCGAAAGGGCAACGGCTTCCGCTGCTTTAATTCCATCAATGCCCGCGGAAAGGATACCCCCCGCGTAGCCTGCGCCTTCACCTGCAGGGAAAAACCCTTTCAAGTTAACGCTTTGATAGTCTTTGTCACGCTTGATACAAATAGGTGAAGAGGTGCGTGTCTCTACCCCAGTCAGTAGCCCGTCATCAATAGCGAACCCTTTGATCTTTTTATCAAAAGCAGGAATAGCTTCGCGGATGGCTTCGACGGCGAATTCAGGCAATGCTTTCGATAGGTCTGTTAGCTTGATACCTGGGGTGAATGAAGGCTCAACATTCCCTAATGCACTTGGGTCACGACCTTTAAGGAAGTCCCCAATTTTTTGTGCTGGCGCGTCGTAGTTCTCACCGCCAAGAGTGAAGGCACCTTTTTCTAATTCTCGCTGCAGTCGAATACCCGCTAGCGGATCACCTGGGTAATCTTGCTCAGGTGAAATGCCGACAACAATTGCGCTATTGGCGTTGCGTTCTGCACGTGAATACTGGCTCATTCCATTTGTGACAACAGCCCCTTCTTCAGAAGTTGCTGCGACGACTGTACCACCAGGACACATACAGAAACTATAAACGGTGCGGCCATTCTTACAGTGGTGAACCAATTTATAGTCAGCTGCGCCCAAAATAGGGTTACCCGCATTTTTACCAAAACGCGCATCATCAATCATTGACTGCTTGTGCTCGATGCGGAAGCCCACAGAAAATGGTTTAGGTTCAATGTAGACACCACGCTCATGAAGCATTTCGAACGTGTCTCTAGCACTGTGACCGATAGCGAGTACAACATGTCGGCTTTTGATTTCTTCGCCGTTAGACAATGTGACACCCGTTAGTTGACCATCTTCCATATGAATATCGTCAACACGCGTGCTAAATCGAATCTCACCACCGAGCTCGATGATCTTCGCACGCATTTTTTCAATCATGGTGACTAGTTTAAAAGTACCAATGTGCGGCTTACTGACGTACATGATTTCAGCCGGTGCACCCGCTTCTACGAACTCTGTGATAACTTTTCGGCCATAATGCTTCGGGTCTTTCACTTGGCTATACAATTTTCCGTCAGAGAAAGTCCCAGCACCACCTTCACCAAACTGCACGTTAGATTCAGTATTGAGTGTGCGTTTACGCCAAAAGCCAAACGTATCTTTAGTTCGTTCACGAACTTCTTTACCACGTTCAACGATGATAGGGTTGAAACCCATTTGCGCGAGAACTAAACCAGCAAATAAACCACATGGACCGAAGCCAATGACAACTGGTCGTTCAGTCAGGTTTTCAGCCGCTTTTGCTACGAACTTGTACTCCATATCAGGAGTCACTTTTACATGGGGATCACTGGTGAAGGTTTCTAACAGCTGTGCTTCGTTTTCGACTTCTACATCGAGAGTGTAGATAAGTAAGATCTTGTTTTTCTTACGTGCGTCATAGCCACGTTTGAACATATTGAATGAGATCAATTGCTCAGGTGCAATATCCAGTTTTTTCAGAATTGCAGCAGTGAGTGCATCTTCTTCATGATCTAGAGGAAGTTTAATTTCAGTTAAACGAATCATTAGTTTCTCGATGTAGTGATAGGTGTCTTAGCGCAGCGACTAAGCTAATAGGCAGTCGCTTTGCTCACAATGGCGCGTATTTTACGTTAAGTACGGCAGGGTGTCATATAATTGATGGAAATTAATTAACTCTCTTAATACTCTGGAATCGTATTTTTTAATTGCAGGTGATTGTTTTTTTATGCGGGATCAGTATCATCGCCCATCTTCAATTTTGGTAAGCGAGTTTAACAAATGGCGTTTGTCGTAACGGATAACTGCATAAGATGTAAATACACCGATTGTGTGGCGGTTTGCCCTGCGGATGCATTTTATGAAGGACCAAACTTTTTAGCGATCAGTCCTATTGATTGTATTGATTGCGGTTTGTGTGTTCCTGAGTGCAATGCTCAAGCGATATTCCAAGAAGATGAGCTACCCGATGATCAGAAGGTTTTCATTAAACTCAATGAAGACCTAGCTGAAATATGGCCAAACATTACAGAGGTCAAGCCAGCCCCTGATGACGCTGACGAATGGAATGGGGTGCCCAATAAATTGGACATGCTAGAGAAATAGCTGAGAATTTTATAAAAGCGCTAACTGATAAAGTTGGCGCTTTTTCTTTTATGGCGTTGTGATGGGTTTAAACAAGGCCTAAACAGTATGTTGGCGTCTCATGTTATCTAAGATGATACCGGTTGCCATTGCAACATTTAGAGATTCTGCGCCACCGAAAGCGGGGATCGTTATTTTATCAGTAACGAAAGCTTCTGCTTGTTCACGAACACCGTGAGACTCACTACCCATTAACAGAATACCTTCAGCCTTAAAGCTAGTTGAGTGAACACTTTCACCTTCTAAAAAAGCGCCATATACAGGTAAGGTAGAATTATTGAGATAAGCAGGTAAATCGACCTGACTCACTTCAACTCGAGCAAAACTGCCCATGGTCGCACTGATGGTTTTAGGGCTATAAGGATCGGCGCAGTCACTGCTCGCAATGATATGCTTAATGCCATACCAGTCAGCAACGCGAATGATCGTACCCAAATTACCTGGGTCAGAAACGCCATCAAGGGCAATCATGGTGCCTTTTGCTTCAGGAATATTAGTCTCAGGGGTTTCAACAATGGCGATAGCGGCATTGTTGCTTTTTAACGTACTGGCTTTGGTGAGTTCATCGAGAGAGGCTTCGATACATTCAAACTCTGAAAGCTTAGCCGCGTGCTCAAATAAGAAGTCAGGAGTCGCAAAGATTTGCTTCGTTGTTAGGCTGCTATTTACGAGCTCTAAAACGTTCTTCTCGCCTTGAACAAGAAATAGACCCAACGCTTTACGCTGTTTCTTTTGGCCTAGCGCCCTTAATGTCTTCAATTGGTTTTTAGTTATCATTTTCAAATCTCGAGTAAAATCGGCCACATTATAGGGTAAAGGATAGAGCAGACAAAGCTGAGATTACTTCGATCTACTACTATCGGTATTTTGCTGGTCACTTGACTTACGTTATAGGTAAATAAAACGTGGATTGTATTCGACTAGCCACGCACGTAGAATCACGCCATTAAACTTGGTTGAACGCTCTTGTAGGAATCTTGTGTGTCGCGATCGGTAAAAGTCGGTATTGCATTGGTATTTGTCTATTTCTTGGTTTGGGGTGGGGTGCTTGGACTTCCATTGACTAGCCTAGCAGCAGAGAAGATAGACCTGTGGGTTTCTTACTTGATCGTTGTTGAAGAAGTGCTTTCATTAGCGTGTGTCGTGTTGATTGGGAAAGTAATACTGAGTGATGTGAGAGCCTCTTTCAGTCAATCTTCTAAACATGAATGACACGTCTAGAACAGACAGATTGTGAG
Source organism: Vibrio sp. 10N.261.55.A7 (assembly GCF_002877365.1). Taxonomy (GTDB): domain Bacteria; phylum Pseudomonadota; class Gammaproteobacteria; order Enterobacterales; family Vibrionaceae; genus Vibrio. Next base: position 10,065 of record NZ_MCWZ01000323.1, on the reverse strand, counting down.
TAGCATTGGAGACTTATGGCAAACCCAGAACATATTGAAGTTTTAGATACGTTAGACAAAGCCAGTGTTGTCGCTTACCGATTAGGTATTGTCATGTTTTCTATCGCGTCAGTTTGGTATTGCCTTATCGGCATTGTCGAATTGAGTTGGGGCGAATTACCCCTAGGTTTCCATTTCGATCCGTCCATTCTTTTTTGTATAGCAACAGCTTTAAGCGCAGCAAACCTCCATGTCTACGATAAAAAGATTCGAAGCGTCATTATGTATTCAGGCTGGTTAGGTATTGTGTTATTTGTCGCTTTAGCAGAATCAGAGGCAACGTGGATTGCTTATGGCTTTGTTTTCGTCGCTTTTTCCGGGATCGCTTTAAAAGAATCATTCTGTTTTAATGTGTTTGGATTGAAGTTGGTACCACTGCTGTTAATGGCGGTCACTTTTAGTATGGTGTTCACATATTGGTTAGTGGTTTATGGTCTTTTAGCGTTTGTGGCTATCATTTTTGTTTACCTTTCGATCCGAAAGTCGAGAATGCCTCTTCATTTTGATATTGGAAACAAATCAAACTATCAGATATAAAAGTCTCACTACATTGGTTTTTCACGTTTACCTAGTGACGATGCTGACTTGAGCATTCTACCGATGAATTTTTTGAATAAAAATAACGAAGAGTTAAAGGTTTACTATGTTTCATGCACATATCTATTTCCCATTAAAAAACATCAAACTTGCAGAACAATTAAAAGAACGAATTGAGACGCAAAGAAAAGATGTATTAAACGTGTATGACTTGCACATGGGACTGGTTGGGCCCCATAAAATGCCGATGTTTGAGTTGAATTTCGTAAACAATGACAGAAACTTGATTGAATGGTTGGATGAGGCACGAGGTGATTTTCCGGTGCTTGTTCATCCAGTAACGGGGGATGATTTGATTGACCATACTAAGAGTGCGATTTGGCTAGGGCGAGAACTGGGTGTGTTTGAAGAGAAATTGAGCTGATGGCTCATGTGGTAAGAACAGCCATTATTCGTCGGTAAGGAACGTTACCTAGAACACTGATACCTAGCAAAAAGATACCCAGAAAAAAGGCCAATAGAAGGTGGTTAACCAAACTAGAGGCCTTTGGGTGTGAGTTCTTTACTCTTCGCCGAAATTTTCACATCACCTAAGTATCACCAATTAAATGGTTTCTTAATGACTAAATTTGAGCGGGGCTAGGATCCTCAATGAGATTTTTGACCCATTTTTTAGTTTGAATTCGTTGAGTTGTTAGGATTATCTTCACTACTTCTTCGAGAAGAATGATCATCATTACGAAGTGCAATGGCCAGCCCAAGACGATACCGGTTACGTAGGCGAGTGGTATTCCTATTGCCCATTGACCAAAAAGATCGATGAAGATGCTGTATTTAATGTCGCCACCACTTTTTAGCACCCCGCCAATACCAACCATATTGAATACTTTTAGTACCATTCCAAATGCCATTACTAAGCAAACATCAACCGCAAGTTGAGGGTCACTCAAAGGACTGTTACTAAGTAGCTCGAACAGTATGGGTTCTGCCAACATACAGCCTCCAGCAAGCAGTAAAGCTAAGAAACAACTACTTAAAACGTACCACCACGAAGTGTCTGAGGCTCTTTGGTAATTTCTCGCCCCTATTTCGTTGCCTAAGATAATGGATGCGGCAACAGCAAAACCAAGAAAAGCGGAGATAAGTACACTTTCAATAGGCGTTAACAATGAGATAATGGCGAGTTCACTGACGCCTAATTGGCCAATGATGACACTGTAGATAATAAGCCCACCCGCCCAAGCAGCATCGTGGATGATCATCGGAGTGGCTACGTTTAAAAAACGAGTTCTGTGGTTTTTCTTTAGTGAATCCATCCAGCTGCTTTTCCGAGGTATTAAATGGCAATAATGTTTGTTTACCATATAAAAAAGCATGATGGTTTGAGCGACTCTAGAAAGCGTCGTTCCAATGGCTGCTCCTATGACGCCAAGCTCTGGGAAACCGAATAGGCCAAATATCAATAGACTATTTAGAATAACGTTGATAATGATGGCAATGATACTGACCAGTGTAGGCATTTTCGCTTGGCCAACGGAACGAAGAGCACTCTCCATTGGAACGACAACCGCAGTAAGCAGTAGGCTGACTCCTGTGACCCACAAATAATCAGTGGCTAATCGGAGATATTCAGGCTCTGTTGCCATGATAGATACGACTGATTCAGGGAAAAGGGTATACCAGGCAACGAAAGGCGTTGTTATTATCAGAGACACCGCCCAAGTTTGCGCGAGTGTACGCTTAATGCCTGAAATGTCGCCAGCACCAAAGTATTGTGAAGCTAGCACACTGACCGCACCACTGATTCCAGAAATAACAATAAGATTAAAGAAAAATATCCGATTACCCACACCGACCGCTGCGGTCGCCGACTCGCCCAGTTGGCTAACCATAAAGATGTCGACGACACCTAGCAATGAGAAAAGCATCCCTTGTAGTGAGACCGGTAAGCCTATGTCTATGAGCTTTTTCCAAAACTCTTTGTCTGGAGTTTGAAGAGTGTAGCGCATCGCAAATATCCTCGTTTGTGTTAAAGATAAGTTTAAATACGAAACCTCTCTATGTATTGTCTAAAACCATCCAATACTTTTGCAAAACTATCATAGTGATAGATTGCCTCACCAGGATGAAACATGAACGATAAACAAGAAAAACTCATAATCTCCGAAAAAACCCACCATGAATTTACTGATCATAGCAAAGTCATGTCATTGGAAGAGCTTGGTATTGTTCAATGTGGCATCGCCACCTGTCGCGAAGAATTTTCCATCTATCGTAAAAATCAGCAAAAACATATGCTGCTTTACACCGTGAGAGGGAAAGGGTGGCTGGAAAGTGAAGGTAAACGCTATGTACTTGAAGCGGGATCGGTCATCACAACACCAGCATTTATCGAGCTTGGTTTTGGAATCGAAGAAGAAGACTGGCAAATAGCGTGGGTTTTTCTCGACGCTTCAAGAGATTGGACTGATACGATAGAGAATCAGATTTGTTACTCACTAACGCCTGTTTCTGAAGTTATTTATGCTGCAATTCTCGCTATGTTGCGTTCTTCGTCTCTGCCAATTGATTTGGGCGGAGCGATAGGACGAAGAGCTGTCGAGCAAATAGAGTTACTGATTAAAGCGCCGATTAGCCTAGAAAAGACGAGAAACCGAACTCGGATAGAGCGAGTCTTTGAATTAGTGCAACGGCAACTGCATAAGGATTGGACAGTTGAACAACTCGCTGCACAGTTCCCTTGTTCAGAACCGCATTTCCACCGTTTATGCCAACGGTTTTATGGGCATAGCCCTAAAGCTCATGTCACGAGAATGCGTATGGAATACGCTTCTAGGCTTCTTTTATCAACAGAGTGGTCGGTTCAACATATTGGTGAAATTGTGGGCTACCCAAATGCCGCTAACTTTAGTACGCGCTTTAAAGCGTGGTCAAGTATGACTCCTAGGCGTTATAGGGCGGAAAAGTAAAATACCTTTATCATGGCTGCGCCCGTTAGGACGTTGATGGATAGCGATTCTTATCAGGCAGGTATAGTGGTAGGGGTACTTGTAATACATCAACACTTTATAGTAGAGGATCGATAGCTGATACGTTGCTTGTCGCTGGTGGTTTGAATTAAACAGGTGTTCATTTTCAATATTTTCGCGTTAGCTGAATTGAAGTGCCAGTCAAACATTGCTGGCACTTCAAATGATTAAGCAAACGAAGCCTCTCTATTTTAGAGGACGATGATGATTAGAAGTTAAATCGAGCAGCGATAGACACTTGTGGGCCATAAACACCATCATT
>NZ_MCWZ01000323.1:0-5501 GCF_002877365.1 Vibrio sp. 10N.261.55.A7 | reverse complement strand
ATCATTTCTTGTACCGGCAAAAAGCGTTAGCGCTTCTGTAGAATGGAAGTTAACGCCAGCGTGGAATACTGAGCGTTCTTTGTGAATCCCAACACGACCGGTAAGCTCAATCTGGTTGGTCATCCAAAGTCTACCACCGATGTTAAACTCGGGTTGGAACGCTGAGTCTTCACTTGAAGAGTCGACAAAATTCACATGGTGTAGCAGGATCTGACCGTAAATATCGGCAAATGAACCGATAGGGCCATTAAATCCGACACCAACAGCGGCATCCCAATCATTTTCAAAAGTAGAATCAATTCGTCCAACTAGGTGAGCGTTGTCCATTAAAAGCATACTGTATTCAGCACCAACAGTTTGTGGGCCAAATCCGCCTCTAACTTCCAAATAGTTGTAGCTAAAATTGTTTGCGTTAACAGAAGGAGATAACGCACAAGCTAGCGCGATAAGACTGAGTTTTGATGATACTTTTGGCATAACTGCTCCGTAGTCATTAAGTATGCAGATAAATTTTTGACGTTAAAGAAAAGCCTGCAATAAGCAGGCCATTATCTACAGTTTCGACTAAAAAGCACGATTTTCTTTGGTTAAAGAATCACAATATGATCAACTTCGATCTCAGCTTTAGATCCACCTTCATATTCTCCAAAGAGACGGACCGTTGTTGTTTGGTCAACTGCTTGACTAATATTGATGTCATCTAGCTCGATTTCGACTTCTCCGGTTCCATCAGAGAAGACAAATCGTTCTCTCGATAGCTGCTTGACGAGTTGTCCTTCAACGACGACGTCAACATCTTTAAACATTGACGCTTCTTCAGTGATCTGCTTTACCGTCGTTATTTCGACCGGGCCTTTATATTGGAACTCGTACGCACCGTGGTTATCAGATTTAGCAAAACTTGAAGCGGATGCCAAAGCGAAGGTTGCAGTGATTGTTAGTGCGATTAATTTAGATTTCATGATGTCTTCTCTTTTGTATCAACCAACGTGGTTGCGTTTCAGTAGGTGTATTAAACGACCACCAGGTTGAATAGATACTGAGTAACTCATTCATAATCCGTTCACTACGGATTTATTGCATTTCGCCGGTTGAGGTTAGAAGGAACAAACCGTTATTATATGGAAAATTCCATCAATTTTATCGACTTATGAAATCAACAATAGAATCGCTAATGGTACAAGGCACGACATCTGATGCCGGGAAAAGTGTTCTGGTGGCAGGGTTATGCCGTGTTTTAGCGCGTCGTGGCGTTAAAGTAGCACCATTTAAGCCTCAGAACATGGCGCTTAATAGCGCAGTCACTGAGGACGGTGGAGAAATTGGAAGAGCGCAAGCTGTTCAAGCGCAAGCGTGCAGAGTTAAACCGACGATTCATATGAACCCTGTCTTGCTTAAGCCTTGCACAGACACGGGTGCTCAGGTGATTTTGCAAGGTAAAGCCATCACTGACATGGACGCTGTGGGTTACCATGATTATAAAAAGGTCGCGATGGGAACCGTCATGGACTCGTATGAGAGGCTCACTGCTGAGTACCAGAGTGTTGTCATTGAAGGGGCTGGTAGCCCAGCGGAGATCAACCTGCGTAAGAACGATATCGCCAACATGGGTTTTGCAGAAAATGCGGATGTTCCAGTGATCATTGTGGCAGACATTGATCGCGGAGGAGTGTTTGCCCACTTATACGGCACGTTGGCTCTATTGTCAGAAAGTGAACAAAACCGAGTGAAGGGATTCGTTATAAATCGTTTTCGAGGCGATATCGCGCTCTTACAATCAGGTTTAGATTGGTTAGAAGAGACCACCAACAAACCTGTATTAGGCGTTTTACCATACTTGCACGGCTTTGATTTAGAAGCTGAAGACGCGATTAATGATAGCCAAGAGCGAACCGAAAATAGCAAATTGAATGTTGTTGTTCCTGTATTAACAAGGGTTAGTAACCATACAGATTTTGATGCGTTGCGCTTAAATCCCGACATTAATCTCCGCTACGTAGGCAAAGGAGAACGCCTTACCGGCGCCGACTTAATCATTATACCTGGGACTAAGTCGGTAAGAAGTGACTTAGAGTATTTGCGAAGCCAAGGATGGGATGAGGATATAAACCGACACTTGAGGTTAGGCGGTAAAGTGGTGGGTATCTGCGGTGGATACCAAATTCTTGGTCAGTCAATCAATGATGCCAAAGGCGTTGAAGGTATTCCTGGTTGCAGTCAAGGTCTTGGATTATTGGATACAAAAACTGAGTTGACTCAAACGAAAATGCTCACCAATGTGAGTGGTGTTCTAGAGATAAATGGAGAGTCACAAGAAATAAAAGGCTATGAGATTCATGTCGGTGAATCAACATTAACGAATGCGCAGTCTTTACAGCCTATAAAGCTAGAAAACGGAAGGTTGGATGGCGCGATTTCAAGTTGTGATCAGGTGTTTGGTACATATCTGCATGGTCTTTTTGATACACCTGAAGCTGTATCTATGATTAGTCGCTGGGTTGGAGTCGAAGGGATTCAGCAGATAAACCACTTTGATACCAATGAGAAAGCGATAAATAGAATCGCCGATGCGATCGAAGAGCATATGGACTTGGAGAAACTTTGGCCTAGCATGGCAAAATAGCCAGCGCGAATAACTAAAAAATTGAAAGGGTTTCGATACATAAAATAAGCCGCGCTATTTGAGCGCGGCTTACGACTAAAATGAAGCTAAATACGAAGACAGGTTATAGTAAGACTACTTAATAAATACTTCGTTAAAGTCTTTCTTCAAGATAGCGTCTCTACGTGCTTTTTTAATTTGCTTAACCATATCTTTAACACAGTTATGAAGTACTTGATCAAGCAGTTGAGTACGATATTCCTCTTTATCTTGATCCGTCATATCTTTAGGCAAGTCTAGTGTTGGGAACTCTTCCATCACGTTCACACCTGCGAAAGCTTGGCTTACGGAAATCAGAGCGTGGAATTGCTCAAAGTTATCTAATACGTTTTGAGCACTAGCTGGTAAAGAGTCCCATGCCTCTCTTACCGCTTCTTCAGACACTTCATGAATCGACGTAACCATAAAGTGCATTGCTTCAGGAACTTCATCAAATTCGATTACTTGCTTAAGTTCAGCAGAAACCGTTGATAAGTCCACTTTAGGTTGTTCAGTTTGTTTTTCGTCAGTCATGACAATATCTCTTAGCATAAAAACAATATGCTAAAAACTTATGATGAAAAGTCAATAAGCTAGTCGTAATTAACTAGTGAAAGATTTGATTTGAAGTGCTATATATCTACATAGAACAAAATTATAAGGATTTATATGTCGAAAAATGGATCTTCAATGCGAATCCTTCTAGTTGATGACGTTCAGATGGACAGGATGCAGTTAGCGATTCGATTGAAGCAACTGGGCCATGATGTTGAAGCGGTATCGAGTGGTAAAGAGGCGCTGGCTATTTATTTAAAGTTTGACCCTGAGCTGATCTTGCTTGATATAACCATGCCAGAAATGAATGGATTTGAACTGTCCCAAGAAATACGTCGACTTTACCCTGATTGGATCCCTATTATTTTCCTGAGCGGTCATGAAGAACCGAGCATGATTGCAAAAGCTATCGACGCAGGTGGGGATGATTATCTAATCAAACCCGTTGATAAAATTGTCCTTAACTCCAAATTAATCGCGATGCAAAGAATCGCTCATATGCGTCGGGAACTAAAACGAGCTTCTATTAAACTACAAGAGTTAAACCAAGCTCTTCAGCATCAAGTCAATGAGGATGGGCTGACAACGCTATACAATCGACGTTTCATGGACGAGAAACTAGCGGATATGATCAGTTGGCATGGTCGACATAAGTTTCCATTAACGCTTGTTCTTTTAGATGTCGATCACTTCAAGTTGTATAACGATAACTATGGCCATATTGAAGGCGATAATTGTTTAATTGCATTGGCAAAAATGACGAAAGATCTCTTTTCTAGAAGCGCTGAATATGTCGGTCGATACGGAGGAGAAGAGTTTGTTATCTTGCTCAGCCATACAGGTCAGGAAAAGGCTTTAACAGCGGCACAGAGAGTTAAGAGTGCGTTAGATGACCTCAACTACCCACATGACTTTAACGATAACTTAGGAAGAATTACCGTGTCACAAGGTATTTATAGCCTTGTTCCTAATGGACATGAATCTATCCAAGATATTTACTCTAAGGCGGATGAAGCTCTGTACCAAGCTAAACATAATGGACGAAATACTTATGTACTCTATGGTAGCCAAGATTAGTTTTCAATGGTGAAGCGACGAGAATAAAATACTTAGTTCTCGCTAATGCTTTCATACTGGCGTCGAGTGATCTTGTAAAGTTAAAGCAGATGTTCTGCGTTCAAGCGGTCTCAAAATCTTATGCAACTTTGTTTCTCCCAAAAAGCGGGTATAGCGGTTTTGCCTGTTATTATCATGTCGTCAATGTTGTTTACGTCCGTCAACGTCCGTGGGGCTTCACCCAGCAAAATATTCCAAAAAGAGCTTCAACAAAAGTTTGCCTCTGCCGTCATTCTAACGGATAGCGATGTATTTACCTTTGGTATTCATGACTTTGATCCTAACGACTGGTTTAACCTTGAAAATGAAGATATAGGGACAGAGGAATCGGTCGGCCTTAGGAATCGAATCCAGGTTACAACCATCCCTTATACGATCGATTTGTCGGAAGAAAACGCCATTCATAAACAATCTGTCATGTTTCGCCTCTCTGGACTCGTGTCAGAAAAGAGCATTAGGATCAATGACGTTGAGAGTGGAGATTTAAACAAAGATAGAATCCTTGCGGGATACGTAGCATATAAATATAAGCACTCAATTAACGATAAGTGGAGTGTAGAGCCCGCATTTGCTGTTCATCTAATGCAGTACGATAACCAATTTGAGTATCGAAGCGACATATTGCTTAATGCAAGAGAACAGTTAGATGGTATTTATGTTAACACCTCAGCGTGGAGCGTTGTCTACGAACCAACCGTCAAATTCAAGTATGAAAGGAAAAAAACATGGGGTAGTTGGCACATTGAGTCGAAATGGCACTATTTCTATGGTCACGGTTGGGGGGAGGCTAACTATGGGGAGATAGGAAACACAGAAGGTTGGTATGTCGCGAATGGAATTCAGTCGATCTACAACTTCAATAAATGGGGGAGAGCGGTTCAATCGATGTATTCAAGGTTTAGTCGTATCGATCTAGGGGCAGATATCCAACAACCGTTAGGTACTAATCATTATTATGAGGCTTCTGTCGGTTGGCTAATGACACCACCATTTGAAACAGACTGGATCGACAACGTTGGGGTTGGCCTCAATTTTAATTATGGTAGCGCGTTAAAAGGCGGTAGTATCGTATTGTTTTTTAATCAAATTTAATAAACAAGAAGCTAATGAGATACTTTGTTTCGACCCGTTTGTTTTGCCTTGTAAAGAGCTTTATCTGCTAACTTGATAACGTTTTGCGGTTTTCTGT
>NZ_MCWZ01000322.1 GCF_002877365.1 Vibrio sp. 10N.261.55.A7 | reverse complement strand
CAGTTTACACACCATATTAATCACAGCCTGCTCTAAAAATAATCGGCAAAGAGTATTTTCTTTGGTTTTTCTTATCTAGAATACCCTCAAGCCTCTCTCTTGGACGTCGTTATGGATCTCATCCTCCCCTTGCTTCAACAAATGTGTGTCTACCTTGTACTAGCGTATATGCTAAGTAAGACACCCATTTTTCTCCCACTGCTGAGTATTTCTAATCGATTAAGCCACAAGTTCAGTGTTTACGTGCTCTTCTCTCTATTTTGTATCCTTGGGACATATTTCGGTTTACAGATCAACGACGCGATAGCCAACACTCGCGCAATCGGTGCGGTCATGGGAGGACTGTTTGGTGGCCCTGTGGTCGGATTCTTTGTTGGCCTAACCGGCGGGTTGCATCGATACTCTCTGGGTGGGTTTACTGACGTTGCCTGTGCAATTTCAACGACAGCAGAAGGGTTAATTGGCGGGCTTTTTCACATCTATTTCATTCGAAAAAATAAGATAAGCCTACTGTTTAGCGCAAGAATCGTTTTCGGTATCACGCTGTTTGCTGAAATAGTGCAAATGCTGATCATACTGATCGTCGCCAAACCATTCATTCAAGCCTATACGCTAGTTTCTGATATCGCAGCCCCTATGATCATCGCTAACTCGTTCGGTGCTGCTCTGTTTATGAGTATTTTGCAGGATAGAAAAACCATCTATGAGAAGTATTCTGCCGCGTTTTCACGACGAGCGTTGAATATCGCAGAGCGCTCCGTTGGTATTCTAGCTTCGGGTTTTAACAGCCAAAATGCAGACAAGATCGCTCGTATCGTTTATGAAGAAACCAGCGTTGGAGCTGTGTCGATTACCGATGATGAGAAAATCTTAGCGTTCGTAGGAATCGGTGACGATCACCACAAGCCCAATACTCCTATTTCATCGAGCAGCACACTCGATGCGATTAGAGAAAACAAAATTAAGTACTTGGATGGGAAGGAGACCCCATATCAATGCACTTTATCCGCAAATTGTAAGCTAGGTTCTGCGCTTATTATCCCTTTGAGGACTGGGGATAAAATCATTGGCACCATAAAACTGTATGAACCCAAGCGAAAGCTATTTTCAACCATCAATATGTCAATGGGCGAAGGTATTGCGCAACTGTTATCGAGCCAAATTCTATTCAGTGACTACCAAAGAAAACAAATGCTGCTCTCTCAAGCAGAAATAAAACTGTTGCACGCTCAAGTGAACCCCCACTTCTTATTCAATGCGCTCAACACCATTAATGCCGTGATTCGTCGTGACCCGGATAAAGCACGAGATCTCATTCAGCACCTTTCGCAGTTTTTCCGCAGCAACCTAAAACAGAACATTGAAACCGTCACACTCAAGGAAGAGCTGGCCCACGTAAATGCTTACTTAACCATTGAGAAAGCACGCTTTACCGATCGATTGGAAGTGGATATCAACATTGATGAGTCTCTACTGAACCGGCAAGTACCCAGCTTTACACTCCAACCATTGGTCGAAAATGCAATAAAACATGGCACCTCTCAAATGCTAGAAGGAGGACAAGTACGAATCTATAACCAGCCAGTCATGCTAGGCAGCCGAATTATTGTCGAAGATAACGCCGGTGCTTACACCAAACCCAATGAGGATCATTCTGGTTTGGGGATGTCTATTGTCGATAAACGACTCACCAATAAATTTGGACGTGACGCATCGCTAAAAATTGAGGTTGAAGAGCACCAATGCACTCGAATGAGCTTTATCATTCCCAGCCAAGAAGACAATTAAGGAGCACACATGCTGTCCGCTTTAGTGATTGATGACGAATTATTTGCTCGAGAAGAGCTCTCTGAATTACTTGAAGAGGCTGGAAGCATCACCGTGCTCGACACAGCGAGCAATGCGATTGAAGGACTCAAGAAGATTAACCTTCTCAAACCCGATGTCGTTTTTCTTGATATTCAAATGCCACAGATTACTGGCATAGAACTTCTTGGCATGCTTGACCCAGACACCATGCCCAAAGTTGTTTTCGTTACGGCTTATGATGAATATGCCATTCAAGCCTTTGAAGATAACGCGTTTGATTATTTACTCAAACCCATCGACACATCAAGACTCAAAAAAACGATTAAGCGACTACTGAAAGACTCTCAATCAGTGCAACAAGATATGTCGATACTCGCGCCCCAAGTACTAGAACAAGTGCCTTGCATCGGATTAAATCGAATAATGATCATCCCTACTGCGGACGTTGAGTTTGCCTATACCGACATCTCTGGCGTTCAGATTCAAACCCAACAGCAAACCGCAACGTGCCAATTAACACTCAAGCTCCTAGAAGAGAAAACCTTGCTGGTTCGCTGTCACCGACAATACCTAGTCAATACCAAGACAATTAAAGAAATACGTCTGCTTGAAAATGGACTCGCCGAGATCATCACCATTAGCGATCACCAAGTCCCAGTAAGCCGACGCTATCTTAAGAGCCTAAAAGAGATGCTAGGCTTTCACTGATTGTGATGGCTTCCAATCTGCTGTCGTCTAGCTTTATAGATACGATTTGCTCAGTGTTCGCCTAGACGAATTATCCAAGGAGGCCTTTCATTGCTTCGGAAGCTTGCTTCCATTCTTGACTGCTTTGTAATTGTGACAAGCTGAATGATTGCCTCTTCAATAAAGCATCCGCCACTGGCACATCCAAAATGGGTAGATTATCTAACACTTCCACTTGAGCATCTCGCTTGTTGCACACAAGCAACATATCACACCCAGCAACCAGTGATTGATGTGATCGCTCGGCAGGTGAACCCATAATGGAAGCCCCTTCCATCGTTAGATCATCAGAAAAAATGAGCCCTTTAAAGCCAAGTTTATCTCGCAGTATTTTCTTCAACCAAAACTCTGAACCGCTCGCAGGCTGATCATCATAATGTGGGTAGATAACATGGGCAGGCATCATGGCATCTAAAACACCTGATTCGATTTGCGCCTTAAAAATCGACATATCAGCTTCAAAAAGATTGTCACTGTGGTCATAAGGCGTTTCCAAATGCGAATCCGCAATGACACCACCATGGCCAGGGAAGTGCTTTCCTGTGGTTGCCATGCCGACAGACTTCATGCCTTGCATATACGCGCTGCTATAACGAATCACATCGTCCACATTTTCACCAAATGATCGATTACCAATCGCTTTGCATTCGTGGCCTTTATCAAGAACAGGCGCAAAACTAAGATCAATATCATGGGCAATTAATTCTGCCGCCATCAACCATCCCGCTTGCTGTGCTAACACCTGCCCCTCGTTGTGCTTGGCAAACTCTTGCGCGGCCGGAATGAGCGAGAACCCTTCTCGAAACCTTTGAACTCGGCCACCTTCTTGATCAACGCCAATGAGCAACGGGCGCTTCGCTGCCTTTCGTATTTCTTTGTTGAGCGCCATTAGCTGCTCGCTGTCATGATAATTACGAGTAAAAAGGATTAACCCTCCCACTGTCGGGTGTTCGAGAATTTCTCTATCTTCTGATGTCAGTTCATAACCTTCGACATCTATCCAAAGTGGGCCCATGCTTACTCCTAATTTCATAAAAATCGATAAGTTACCGAGACTATTCGCTTTGAAATTGCTTTACAATGATTTTAGGTTTGAACTAAGTGAGTTGACGATGAAACTACCTGAACTTTACATCGGAGTCATGTCGGGCACGAGCATGGATGGTGTCGATACAGCCCTTGTGCGCATACTAGGCAATGAGATAGAGCTGCTCGAGCACGATGAATACCCTATGCCAGAGACGTTAAAAAACGATCTATTGAACATCTGCATCGGCCAGCAAACCGACCTCAAAACGGTAGGAGAGATCGATCATCAACTAGGGAATCTGTTTTCGGAGGCGGTATTACAACTGCTCGACAAGTCAGATATCTCCGCTTCTGACGTCACAGCCATTGGTAATCACGGTCAAACCGTGTTCCACCAACCCACTGGTGATCAACCATTTACCATGCAGCTTGGCGATGCAAACATTATTGCGGCTAAAACTGGCATAGACACCGTGGCTGACTTTCGACGCAAGGACATGGCACTTGGGGGACAAGGGGCTCCACTGGTGCCCGCGTTTCACAGCACTATTTTCAGAGCTGAAAACAGCACCGTCATCGCTCTCAACGTTGGTGGTATTTCGAATATTTCGGTATTGCGACCCAATGATACCGTTCTGGGTTACGACACAGGGCCAGGGAACATGCTCATGGACGCTTGGGGGCAGAAACACACTGGACATAAATTTGATAAAGATGCCATGTTTGCCAAGCAAGGCCAATTGATCGAACCATTGCTCGAATTACTGCTCAAAGAACCGTACTTCTCTATGCCAGCGCCTAAAAGTACTGGCCGAGAGCTCTTTAATCTCCCTTGGTTAGAGAATAAACTCAGTACGTTTGATGACATTGCAACTCACGATGTACAAAGAACCCTGTGTGAATTTACCGCTGTAACCATCACTAACGAAGTATTACGCTATCAATCGGGCGACGCCCCTGAACTGTTAGTTTGTGGTGGCGGTGGACGAAATCCATTGCTCATGACTCGGCTCGCCGAGCTACTTCCTAAATGGCAAGTGGCTTCAACCCGTTCAAAGGGTGTCGATGCAGACTACATGGAGGCCATGGCATTTGCATGGCTAGCTCAACGCAGAGTTCATGGATTACCGAGTAATCTCCCTGAGGTAACAGGCGCGTCCAAGTTGGCGTCTCTCGGTGTCATCTACCCCAAAAATTAGACCGATCATGTAAAGGAATTCTATGACTAACGATGCTCTCATCGCTGCACTTTCTCACCTCGTTTCGGAAGGACGAAACCCTGAAACAATGGATATTGATCTCTTATCCGCCGAGCAAATCGTTTCTCGATTGAATCAGCAAGACAAGCAAGTGCCCATTGCCGTTGAAAAAGAGTTACCAAAGATTGCCAATGCTGTTGATGCCATTACTCACGCATTTCGAAATAATGGACGACTTATCTATATGGGCGCCGGAACCAGTGGACGATTGGGCGTTTTGGATGCCTCAGAGTGCCCTCCGACTTTTGGCGTGTCCGACCAAATGGTGATAGGCCTTATCGCTGGTGGCCCAGAAGCCATACTAAAAGCCAAAGAAGGTGCTGAGGATTCGTTAACCTTAGGCGTTGAAGATCTCAAAGCCATTCAGTTTTGTGATAATGACGTCGTAGTGGGTATTGCTGCGAGTGGTCGAACGCCCTATGTCATTGGCGCTCTTGAATATGCGAACGATCTTGGTGCAACGACGGTAGCGGTCTCTTGTAACCCAGACTCTCCAATCGCCAGTATTGCCCAAATAGCGATTAGCCCAGTGGTGGGGCCCGAAGCTCTTGCAGGTTCAACACGTTTAAAATCAGGGACGGCACAGAAGTTAGTGCTCAATATGCTGACGACGGCCAGTATGATTCGACTCGGTAAGAGTTATCAAAACTTAATGGTGGATGTAAAAGCCACCAACAAGAAATTGATCGCGCGAGCCGCTCGGATTGTCATTCAAGCGACCGATTGCGATTTGAATCTTGCCACCCAAACACTCGAACATACGGAATACGATGTAAAGCTGGCCATCTTGATAATCTTGACGGGGCTGGATATCGATAGCGCCAAGCAGCAACTGCTAAACCAACAAGGGTTCCTTAGAAAAGCCGTCGAGAAGAGCAATACCAATTAAGCTCAATATCAACTAAATACATAGTCGTTGAATGTATAAGCCAAAGCGCTTCTCCATCAGAAATAAAAAAGCCAGCTTGCAATAAACAATCTGGCTTGATTCACTTAAAGAGTATTTCAGAGAAAAGCTCTTTAACGGCTAGTTACTGTATTCTGACCAGCCACGCTGCCATTCCATACGAAACTTCTGCGAATCTTCCATCCCTTCACAAACGCCTTCATAGTATTGACCTGATAATCCCATCTGGTAAGCGAAGTTAGGGTTACAATATTCTGTCACACCAACCGTATAACCTTCTGTGTACTCAGACTGCTTTGCTCCACCAAGTTGTGATAGATCTTTATACGAACGTTCTGTATGGCCTTTCACTCCGTCTTGGTAGCCTATTTGATACCAGTCTCCATCTTTAGCCAATTGTTCGGTGCTGCTTGCACAGCCGGCAAGTACTCCAACAAGAGCCAGTGCGATTACTTTTTTCATTGCTTTCCTTCGCTTATCGTTTCTTAAAGCCAAGATGCCACTTATTTCGGCATCCCGCCACTTAATTCTTGGAAGCTCCACTCATTTTCATAAACAACCACTAAATATAGGAAGCAACCGTTTACCTTTACCTAAAACCACTTAATTGAATCAGATGCCACTAAAAATTGGATACGACCACTGACCCCTTAACTGGATGTGTCTATCAATTGAACTCGCTAATATTCAAACTGAACTGATAATTTAATCCAAAGGATGGCCCTATGTTGTGGTTTTTAACCTGCGTTGCAGCTCTAATCGGCGGCTACTTTATTTACGGCGCTTTCATTGAAAAAGTGTTCGGCATTAACGAAAAACGAAAAACCCCTGCTCACACGAAAGCGGATGGCGTTGACTTCGTTCCAATGTCTACGCCAAAAGTTTACCTGGTTCAACTACTGAACATTGCCGGTGTTGGCCCAATTTTTGGCCCAATCATGGGTGCGCTATACGGCCCAGCTGCGATGCTTTGGATTGTTGTTGGTTGTATCTTTGCAGGTGCGACTCATGACTACTTCTCAGGTATGCTTTCTGTTCGTAATGGGGGCGCTTCGGTTCCAACGATTACAGGTCGCTACTTAGGCAAAGGCGCAAAACACTTTATGAACATTTTTGCCATTGTCTTACTGCTACTTGTTGGTGTTGTTTTTGTCTCTGCGCCTGCTGGCATGATCACCAACCTGATTAACGATCAAACTGATCTCACCGTTAGCATGACCACGATGGTTGCGATCATCTTTGGCTACTACATCATCGCAACGATTGTTCCGGTTGATAAGATCATTGGCCGTTTCTACCCGCTGTTTGGCGCGCTGCTTATTTTCATGTCTGTAGGACTTATCACTGCGGTTGCAGTCTCTAGTGAACACACCGTTTTAGGTGGCTATGAAGTAAGCGACATGTTCACTAACTTAAACCCGAATGACATGCCAATCTGGCCTGCTCTATTCATCACTATTGCTTGTGGCGCTATCTCTGGCTTCCACGCAACTCAGTCACCTCTGATGGCGCGTTGCATGGAAAACGAAAAAAATGGCCGCTTTGTCTTCTACGGAGCCATGATTGGTGAGGGTATTATCGCCCTAATCTGGTGTGCTCTAGCATTGTCGTTCTTCGGGTCAATCGAAGCATTGGGTGATGCCGTTGCAAACGGTGGCCCTGGTAACGTGGTTTATAGCGCTTCATTTGGCCTATTGGGTGTGTTCGGCGGTATCTTAGCGTTCCTAGGTGTGGTTATTCTGCCTATTACGTCTGGTGACACAGCGTTCCGTTCTAGCCGACTAATCCTTGCTGAATACTTCAACATGGAACAGAAAACACTGCGTAACCGCCTCTTGATGGCTCTACCTCTGTTTGTTCTTGGTGGCATCCTCACTCAAGTAGACTTCGGTATCATCTGGCGCTACTTTGGTTTTGCTAACCAAACAACAGCGGTAATGATGCTTTGGACAGCGTCAGCCTTCTTGCTTCGTTACAACAAACTGCACTGGATAACCACAATTCCAGCCATGTTCATGACAACGGTTGTTGTGACCTTTATCCTAAATAACAGCGCTCTTGGTTTTGGCTTACCAATGCAGATCTCAACCATCGCAGGTATGCTGTTCTCACTAGCCGTCACCGCTTATGTGATTAAAATTTCGAAAGGCAAAGGAGACACTGACTTAGCTGATGAAAGTGATTTAGATGAGAAAAAATCAGCTCAAGTAACAGAATCTGCTTAACGCGAGAGCTTCAACTACTCCATCAAAGTCAGCCCAGTGAGGCTGGCTTTTTTGTTTTCTAATCCCACCAATTATCTATCCTAATTATCAGGACAACTCGTTGCGGTTTCTGCGTTATCAATACATACGGTGCAAACGTATATTTATCTCATTCCAGTCAATCTTAAAGAAAGAGAAAATACTATGAAAAAATATCCACTTATTATTGCACTACTAGCATCAACGAGTTTCGCAGCTAATGCTGAACTAACCATGTCTTTTACTGATTTTTACAACAAAGTAAAAGTCGTTGTGAAGGAGGATGGAGTGCCTGTAAGCAATGCTCAGTTAACGAGTACTATGCAAGGACAAACACATACTGCTACGAACGAAAACGGTGTCGCTTACTTTTACAAGAGAAATACCCAAGGTCTACAAAGATTCACTGCAACAACAGAAGGTGGGGAAGCTACCAAAGTTTCTAAATTCATTGACAGACATGATGATGCATAGAGCAGTAAGGCCCTTATTAAAGGGCCTTAATTTTCTATTACCCAGTACCAAGAGAAAAAGTTAAATCGACATCGATTCTAACTTTTTTATACACAAGGATTTGGCTTTGCCCATTTCAGCCCGTTTCCATGCGACTAAAAGTTCGACTCGCTTAGCTAAGCCAAACTCGACGAGATCCCCTGTTTTTAACTCACTTTGAATCAAGTGCTTAGGTAAGGTTCCAACGCCCATATCGGCCTTAATTGCGCTCAGCTTGTCTTTCATTGAACCGACAGTGAAAACGGGTTGGTTGTATAGTATATTTTTTGTGACTTTAGGTGCTGTAATGGCGGAGTCTGCTACTGCGACAATTTTATAATTACGCCTTACCTCATCACTCATTGGATTATCTTCAGATAGTATCGAGCTCGACTTTGACGCCACCCAAGCCATCTCTATCTCTCCAATTTTTTTTGTTTTAACAGAAGTAGGTAAAGCATTCCTCGGCAAAGATGAGATTAAAACGTCAGTACGCTCTTGAATTAATGACTCCCATCCACCAACCAATATTTCTTCTTTGGCTTTAAATTGAGTCACGCTGGATTTACTCAGTGCCTTTATAAGCTCCAATACATACTCTTGCCCCACTATCCCATCGTAAGAAATAGACAGTGTTTCTTCCCAGCCTGATGCTATTTCTCTTAGTGCAGATACAGTTTCATCTGATGCATCGAGAAGGATACGTCCCCGCTCTAATAGAAAATGTCCTGCCTTAGTAAAAGTCGCTCTGTGCCCTGAACGATCCAAGATCAAAACATCAAGCTCTTCCTCTAGCTTTTGAATCTGATAGCTAATCGCAGAAACGGAACGATTCACACGCGTCGCTGCAGAAGCAAAAGATCCCTCTCTATCTAGGGCATCTAAAATCTGTAGCGTATCTAAAGGCAGCGTTTTCTTTAATACCATGATCCAAAACTCTTTGGCTAGAAAGTCAACAAGAGTAACAGCAGAATGACCAAAATTGACAGAAGAAATTGTGAAGTTTCATATCTTCTAAACTTTAGAACAAGTTGCCCTAAAACTCTGAATATATTAAAAATAACTCTCTGTTAGCCTACTGCCGTTAGTCACCTTACTAGAATAGGGAGGAGAGCTAGCGATACGGTATGGTTTATCGACTCAAATAGTAGTGGGTTGTGGTTGTTCTCAATCATGCCTAGAGCGATCTTTCACTTTGACTCATGTGTATCAAGACAAATAATCCGATTTTTAGTTAGCTGTAACCTAATAAAAAAACCCACTGCGAACAGTGGGCTTCATCATGTTATCAACTCGTCTTAATCGACTTGCCGGATTTGTAACTCTTTAGGGACTTCAAAGAACATGTTCTCTTCGCGTCCCAACACGTTTTCAACTGATGTAGCACCAAGCTCTTTAATGCGATCTAAGATTTGATTCACCAACTCTTCAGGGGCTGAAGCCCCAGCAGTCACCCCTACCTTAATCTTGCCGTCAAACCACTCCGGTTTTATATCTTCAGGACAATCTGTTAAGTAACCTGGTGTTCCTAGCTTTTCAGCCAGCTCTTTTAAGCGGGTAGAATTGGAAGAGTTTTTAGATCCAACCACCACCACAACATCAACGTCAGGCGCGAGTTCTCGAACGGCGTCTTGACGGTTTTGAGTTGCGTAGCAAATATCATCTTTACGCGGCCCTTGAATATCAGGGAACACTCGGCGCAGCTCATCGATTACATCCGCAGTTTCATCAACGGAAAGCGTTGTTTGGCTGACGTAATGAAGGTGAGATGTGTCTTTTACTTTCAGCTTCAAAGCTTCGACGTCTTCTGGTACTTCAACGAGATACATGCCGCCTTCATGACTTGCGTACTGCCCCATCGTTCCTTCAACTTCAGGATGACCAGCGTGACCAATCAATACCACTTCCATATGCTTTCGGCTTGCTCTTGCCACTTCCATATGAACTTTCGTCACGAGTGGACACGTGGCATCAAACACCGTCAGCTCACGCTTTTTAGCTTGCTGACGAACCGCTTGAGAGACGCCATGAGCTGAAAAGATCACGATTTGACCATCGGGCACTTCATCCAGCTCTTCAACAAAGACAGCGCCGCGCCGTTTAAGCCCTTCAACCACAAATCGGTTATGAACGACTTCGTGACGGACGTAAATAGGAGGCTGATACATTTCTAACGCACGCTCAACAATGCTGATGGCGCGATCAACACCAGCACAGAAACCTCGTGGGTTAGCTAAAAGGATTTTCATGTCATTACTCATACGAGTTCTTCTCAATGGGTCGGTATTCTACGACAAGTTACTCAACAGACAAAATTTCAACATCGAACGTCACATCTTGCCCTGCTAGAGGGTGATTAAAGTCAACCGTAACCGAATCTCCCGCTATCTCGGTAATAATACCTGGAATCTCAGCGCCGTCTGGGCCTGAAAATGCCATCACTGTGCCCACTTCAACTTCTGAGTCACCAACAAATTTGGCTCTGTCCATATAGTGCACGTTATCTGGGTTTGGCATTCCGAATGCGTCTTGCGCTTTGAGTTCTATCGACTTATTTTCACCAGAAGATAGCCCTAATAAACACTGCTCAAAATTATCACTCAAGCTGCCATCACCAATGATCAGCTTGGCTGGTTTGCCCATATTGTGAGTGCTATCGGCAACCGAACCATCATTCAGCTTGATCGTAAAATGAAGCGTTACCGCTGAATCTTTTTTAATCGTCGACACTTGTCTGTTCTTCCTTGTTGTAGTTGTCACAGCAGAGTAAACAAAAAGCGCTATCTGAACAACAGATAGCGCTTAGGGTTATTACATTTTTGATGAACAAAACGAATAAAAATACTCGTTATGGTGTTACTGAGCTTTCTCTTTCTTTCGAAAGCCATCTAAGATGATCATCGCCGCACCGACACATATTGCCATATCCGCCAAATTGAAGGCTGGCCAATGATAGCTTCCCCAGAAGAAATCCAAGTAATCGACCACAAAGCCATGAACAATACGGTCAAAGACGTTGCCAACAGCGCCACCAATGATCATGGCATACGCGATGTTGTTCCACTTTTCGGTGGCAGGCAGTTTGCTCATCCAAAACGTCAGCATTCCTGTCACTAAGAATGCAATGGAGCTAAAGAACCAGCGCTGCCAACCTGGCTGATCGCTCAGGAAGCTAAATGCTGCGCCATAGTTATGCACGTGCAAAAGGTTAAAGAACGGCAGGATCTCAATTCGATTCGCCCATCCATAGCCAATATGCTCCAAGACAACGAATTTAATGGCAATATCAGAGATAAAAATAACAACCGCTAGCCACAGCCAACGTACACCTGATTGTTTCAATGCTATTGTTTGTTCGCTCATACTCTTCCTAAAAAATAACCCCAGCTAATACTGGGGCTATGATATCGATAAAAAGTTCACTCATACTCAAACATCAAGGATGATTAAGCGAATTTACGTACTTCGCCATCACCTTCAACGTTTGACACACAGCGGCCACAAATCTTCTCGTGACCAGCAATGGTGCCAACGTCTGGCGTATGGTGCCAACAACGATCACACTTTTCAGCTTCCGTTGCCGCAACTTCTACGAACAAACCTTCAACTTCTGTCGCGTGTGCTGTGTCCGTCTTCTCGCTCAGTGCTTTCACATCCACTTTAGAGGTAAGAAGTACGAAACGCAGCTCATCTTCTAGCTTGTTCACTTTCGCCGCTAGAGTGCCATCAACGTAAAGTGTCACTTCAGCTTGCAGCGCGCCACCGATGGTTTTCTCTTTACGCGCATCTTCTAGAAGTTTATTGACTGCGCCACGAACGGCTTGGATCTCTGTCCAGAATTCATTGTTTAGCGCTTCGCCTTCTGCAAGGTCCACTAAACCTTCATACCATTCGCCCGTGAATACGAATTTATCACGTGCACCTGGCATTTCATTCCAGATTTCATCCGCTGTAAATGACATGATTGGTGCCATCCAACGAACCAGTGCCTCTACGATGTAGTAAAGTGCAGATTGACAGCTGCGTTGAGCGTGACCGCCCTGTTTCGCTGTGTACTGACGATCTTTAATCACGTCTAGGTAGAAAGAGCCCATTTCAATAGAACAGAACTGCATCAGACGTTGGGTAACAGCGTGCGTGTTGTATTCATCGTAAGATTTCACAATCTCTTCTTGAGCAGCAAACGCACGGCCAACAGCCCAACGATCCAGTGCCACCATTTCTTCAACAGGCACTAAATCGGTTTCTGGATTGAAGCCATTAAGGTTCGCGAGGAAGAAGCGAGCCGTGTTACGAATACGACGGTAAGCGTCTGCTGAGCGTTTTAGGATCTCATCTGAAACCGCCACTTCACCTGTGTAATCCGTTGATGCAACCCATAAGCGAAGGATGTCTGCGCCTAGCTTGTTGGTCACATCTTTTGGCGCGACAACGTTACCGATAGATTTCGACATCTTACGGCCGTTACCATCAACCACAAAACCGTGAGTTAACACTTGCTTGTATGGCGCTTCATCTTTCATCGCGATAGATGAAATAAGTGAAGACTGGAACCAACCACGGTGTTGATCTGAACCTTCTAGATATAGGTCTGCACTGTTACCGTTGTACTCCTCACGAGCATCGACAACAGAATAGTGAGTCACACCTGAGTCGAACCATACGTCTAAAGTATCAAGTACTTTTTCGTATTTGTCTGCGTCTTCTGCGCCCATAAGGTCAGCAGCGTCAACATCCCACCACGCTTGAATGCCTTTTTCTTCGACTAGCTTCGCGACTTTCTCGATAAGCTCTAGTGAATTAGGGTGCAGTTCCGCCGTCTCTTTGTGTACGAATAGAGCGATTGGCACACCCCAAGTACGTTGACGAGAGATACACCACTCAGGGCGACCTTCAATCATGCCTTCAATGCGGCTTTGACCCCACTCAGGCATCCACTCTACACCTTTAATTGACTCGAGTGCTTTTGCACGCAGGCCAGCTTGATCCATCGAGATGAACCACTGTGGTGTTGCACGGAAAATGATTGGCGTTTTGTGTCTCCAACAATGCGGGTAGCTGTGCTCGTACGCATGATGGTGTAGCAGAGCACCTTTTTCTTTCAATACTTCAAGTACAGAATCGTTCGCTTTGAATACGTGTTGACCAGCAAATAGCTCAGTATCAGGAAGGTAAACGCCGTTAGAACCAACAGGGTTAGCGACTTCTAGATCGTATTGCTTACCAACAATAAAGTCTTCTTGACCATGACCTGGTGCAGTGTGCACAACACCCGTACCTGCGTCTGTTGTTACGTGCTCACCTAAAATAGCTGGAACCGTAAAATCGTAGAACGGGTGGTTGAACTGCATCAACTCTAGGTCTTTGCCTGTAGCAAAACCAAGATTGTGGAAGTGTTCGATACCAGCGCGATCCATTACATCTTTTGCTAGATCAGAAGCCACAATGATGCGCTGCTCTTGTTGATCGCCTTTCGCTTCCACTTGAATGAGAACGTATTCGAGATCATCGCGTAGACATACTGCGCGGTTTGCAGGCAGAGTCCATGGCGTTGTTGTCCAGATAACAACAGAGATTTCACCTTGACCAACATGTGCGTTCGCAAGAGTGAATTTTTCAACAAGCGCCGCTTCATCGGCCGCCGCAAACTTCACGTCGATTGATGGCGATACTTTATCCTTGTATTCCACTTCCGCTTCTGCCAGTGCAGAACCACAATCTGTACACCAGTGAACAGGCTTGAAACCTTTTAGAAGGTGGCCGTTGTCAGCAATCTTGCCTAGGGCGCGAATGATGTTGGCTTCTGTGCCAAAATCCATAGTGCGGTATGGTTTGTCCCACTCGCCCATGATACCAAGACGCTTGAAGCTCTCTTTTTGACCTTCAACCTGCTTAGCTGCGTACTTACGACACTCTTCACGGAAATCAGATGCAGAGATCTTTTGACCAGGCTTGCCTTTCTTTTTCTCAACCATTAACTCGATCGGTAGACCATGACAATCCCAACCAGGTACGTATGGTGCGTCAAAGCCAGACAAGCTTTTAGATTTAATAATAATGTCTTTAAGAATCTTATTTAGTGCATGACCAATATGAATATCACCGTTAGCGTACGGAGGGCCGTCATGCAAAATGAACGACTTTTTGCCTTTCTTAGCTTTACGAATCTCGCCGTAAAGATCTTCTTTGTACCAACGCTTTAGCATTTCTGGTTCGCGGTTTGCTAGGTTACCGCGCATTGGAAACCCTGTTTCTGGTAAATTCAGGGTATTTTTGTAATCACTCATCGATTCTTAATTCCGTTATATTGGGCGAAGTTAGACATTATGTTATTCGGTGGAATAAACCGATTAACGCTTAAGCTGAAGCAACCACACCCTTGCGGCTTCAGCATCCAATTCTATTTGTTGCTTGAGCTGTTCGAATGACTC
Organism: Vibrio sp. 10N.261.55.A7; assembly: GCF_002877365.1. GTDB lineage: Bacteria > Pseudomonadota > Gammaproteobacteria > Enterobacterales > Vibrionaceae > Vibrio. The sequence goes on along the minus strand of NZ_MCWZ01000322.1, from coordinate 11,662 downwards.
AAACTTATGCTCATCTCTAAGCTTATGAAGTAGTACCACTTCTAACTGTTGGCCATATAAATTGCCTTCAAAGTCGAATAAGTGTACTTCTAGTTGCTGGCGAACACCATTTACGGTGGGTCTTTGACCAATATTCGCCACGCCACCAATTCTTTTATTTCCTAGGCCTAATGCCTCTACGACATAAACACCTGAAACTGGTGAAACGCATCGCTTTAAAGGAATGTTTGCGGTTGGAAAACCAATGGTTCTCCCCAGCTTTCTTCCATGCGATACACGACCACTAATACTATAATCTCGCCCAAGCATGTCACTCGCAACAGGCAACGAGTCATTTGCTAACGCATTGCGAATGGCCGTGCTGCTCACTCGTTGCTCTTGCAAACAAAAACTCTTGGTACTGACAACTTGAAAGCCGAATTTATCACCGGCTTCTTGCAACATAGTAAAATCACCAGTTCGACCTTTGCCAAAACAAAAGTCATCGCCGACAACAAGGTATTTAACCCCAAGCTTAGTGACGAGTAAATCTCGTATAAACGCTTCGGCGGTTAATGAAGCAAAGTAGTTATTAAAGTTTACGCAAAGTAACCTATCAAGATTAAGCTTACTTAATTGAACAAACTTATCTCGTAGGCGAGTCAAACGAGCGGGTGCTCGCTCTGGTCTAAATAGTTCCCTAGGCTGTGGCTCAAACGTCATCACAACAGAAGGCAGTTTAAGGTCGTTCGCCTTTTGGCTTACCTGCTCTAAAACCTGTTGATGCCCCAAGTGAACACCATCAAAGTTACCTATCGTTAAGACGCAACCTTTATGCTGTGACTTAATGTTGTGAATACCACGAATTAATTCCATTGGGATTAACTAAATACCTATTTTTCAATTACTGAGCGTGAAACCGACGGATTATATACTAATCACCTTCACTCTGTCGCTGCTTTTACATCTTTTAAACGGATACCAAGAGCGAGTAGGATAAAAACGTAAACAGTCGCTCCCAATGCAATAGCCAAAGTCAGCATCATTACCCGTTCACTAAAGGGCCAAGTAAGCCAAACTGACATGGCTTCAAGGTGCCATAGTAATACAGCAACCATCGCCGCTCCTGCGATAACAAGTTTTCCAATAAAAAGTAACGTTTGTTTTGTCACCTTATAAACATCCGCTTTATGAAGCCCTCGGTAAAGCAACGTCATGTTGACAAAGGCGGATAGCGCCGTGGCCATTGCTAATCCAACATAGCCATAGAACGTTGCAAAGATAGCGTTAAAGAGCATATTGGTCACCATCGCGATGATGCCATATTTCACAGGGGTTTTCGTGTCTTGGCGTGAGTAATAACCTGGCGCTAAGACTTTAATAAGCATAAAGTTAAGTAATCCTGACGCATACGCAAAGAGCGACATGGATGCTTGTTCAACATCATGTGGCGTGAACTCACCACGCATGAAAAGAACCATCAGCATAGGTTTAGCTAAAACCATAAGACCTAACATGGCGGGCACTCCCAATAAGGTAACCATGCGAACGCCCCAATCCATCGTTTTGGCGAATCCATCACTCTGTGCATCGACGTGCTTTCTAGAAAGCGAAGGTAAAATAACTGTCGCAATCGCGATACCAAAAAGGCCCAGTGGAAACTCCAACAAACGATCGGAGTAGTAAAGCCAGCTAATTGACCCTGTTGCTAGAAAACTAGCAATGAAGGTGTCGAACAACAAATTGATCTGGCTAACTGACACACCAAACAGAGCAGGGATCATTAAGGTTCGAATTTTAACTACGCCGGGATCTCTCCATCCCCATTTGGGTTTAACAAGAACGCCCGCTTTAATAAGAAAAGGCAGTTGAAAGAGAAATTGAACCAAGCCACCAAGAAAAACGCCAATCGCCAACCCAATTTCAGGTTGATTAAGCATTGGTGAGATAAACCAAGCCGAACCAATAATCATCACGTTGAGAAATACAGGGGTAAAAGATGAAACGGCAAACTGACCTAACGTATTAAGAATGGCGCCAGACAAGGCAACAAACGTAATAAACCACAAATATGGGAACGTGATTTTCAGCATAAAACTGGCGAGCTCAAACTTTTCTGCCGAAGGGCCACCGTTTAGCCAATCTAAGAACCAGCCAGCACCAAATAACGCGGTAATAGCTCCAGATCCTAAAACACCCAGTACTGTCACAATAGAAACGATGACGCCCAATGTGCCCGATGCTTTCGCTATCAGTTGTCGTGTTTCATTCATATCCCCCTTGGCGTGGTACTCGGTAAGAACAGGAACAAATGCTTGGGAAAAGGCTCCTTCCGCAAATAATCGACGCAAGAAGTTAGGAATTTTATTGGCAAAGAAAAAAACATCGGCACTTGCCCCTGCGCCCATTAAGTTTGCAACAACGACATCACGAATTAAGCCTAACACTCGTGAAATCAACGTCATTGCGCTGACAATCATTCCTGATTTTAGAAGACGTTTACTCAAATTAACCTCAATCACCACACTCAATACGCGAGTATCTTCTTTAATAGACAACGAATGCCTCTATAGGGGAAGATAAGTATTAGCAATGGTATAAAAATACTGTTAGAATCCCCGCCATCTTAACCGCGATGACCTTTTCATACCAAACTAGTTTGGCTTCGATTGGTTTTTGCACAAATTATTTGACAATTGAGCGCAAATAGAGGATATTCCTCGCCCTTAATTTGTCACCGAACTATGTTTTTGGGAGTTAGACCTTGGCAAACAGTAAATCTGCTAAGAAGCGCGCTATCCAAGCTGAGAAACGTCGTCAGCATAATGCTAGCCGTCGCTCTATGATGCGCACTTACATGAAAAAAACCATTGCAGCTATTGAAGCTGGTAATAAAGAAGCTGCAACTGCAGCTCTAGTAGAAGTAACACCACTTCTAGACCGTATGGCGACTAAAGGCCTTATTCATAAGAATAAAGCTGCGCGTCATAAGGCTCGCTTCTCTGCAGCAATCAAAGCTCTTTAATTAGAACTCAGATTGTTTAGAGAACAAAAAACCGGCTTTGGCCGGTTTTTTTATGTCTGAATATTGGTAAATTTGAAGTTGTTACTGCTCTAACCCATTCTATTAGCTTAATCTCGCCTAACTATCCGTATCGCAATACATACTGTAAAGTAATTTGATCACTGACTTCACCTCTCCACTGCTTAACGAATAAAAAACCGTTTGAGCTTCTTTCCGTGTATGGACGAGCCCATCCCGACGTAGCCAAGCTAAATGTTGAGATAATGCAGATTGGCTCAAGGCCAACTTAGAACCTAGCTCACCAACGGACAACTCATCACTATGCAGTAAACATAAGATCTGCAACCGCTTCTCATTCGCCATAGCTTTGAGTAATAGCACTGCTTTTGCTGAGTTTTTTTCCATGCTTTCAAGGTTCATTCGATACTTCCACACCATTAAATACGCGCAACTTCGCTACCACGCAATTATCTCGTTGATGATATAACGATATTACTTAATCAACAATAAAGGGCTGATAACGGATATCTCATTTTATTCTGAATAAAATGAGATATAAAACATCTAGTTAACGACCAAGCTATTGAAATCAGCTTCACAAATATTTTTAACCGCTGGGTGCTGAATCATTCGCTCAGCAAAAATCACATAGTACTCTTCTTTTAACTCTTCGATCGTTCCAAGCAGCGTTAACGGCAACGTATTATCGACTTCGTTCATATAGAGGGTTGGCGCTAAAAGCACGGCATCTTTATGTTGACGAAACATAGCTTTCATTAAAGCGAGATCATCAAACTCTCCTAACATATCCGGCTTGATACCATGTTGATCAAACCAATGCAGAACTTTGCGTCCCATAGCAGTCTTGCCACTCGGCACCAATAATTTGGATTCTTCAAGCCCTTGGGGCAATTGAATCCCTTTTTCGCCATAGCTGAAGAAGCTCATATTACACTCACAAAGCTTCTTACTGTATAAGCCTGGATTCTGGCTAGAGTCGACAGGACAATCGGAAAGAATCATATCTAATTTATGTTGGGATAACTGCTCTAACAATAGCTCGTGAGTCGACTCATAACATCGTAGATGGATACTATTATCTTCAGGAACAGTGCTGAGTAATATTTTACTCACTAAATTCTTGGACAGAGCGTCTGCCACACCTACCTCAAATAATAGATTAGATCGCTGACTGTAATTAACAATATCAAGCATTTCGTAGCTTAGTCCAAACATACGGTCAGCATACTTAAAAACAAGTTGGCCTAATTCCGTGGGCTCTACGCTACGTCCATTTCGCATCGTGAGCTTCCCATCAAGACGCTCTTCTAATGCTTTAATTTGCCCTGTGACAGTTTGAGGAGTCAGAAAGAGTGCCTCTGCCGCTTTCGTGACTGACCCTTGCTTACACACCATCCAAAAATAATATAGATGGTTATAATTTAAATGATACATCGCCGTACTCTGAAAAATTATTCCACTATATCTTAAACATTCCTCCTTCCCAAATAAACCGATAATTCGATAAATACATACAAAACAAAACAATACCAATACAAAAACCGAATCAACAATTCATAAAAATGACAGTTATGACACAAACCTTACGCTAAAAACCATAAACCACGAAAATACCACCTTAGTATATGCAATAGATCACAAACAATAAAAGCCAACAAAAACAATACCTTAACTCAATCTCACATGTACAAAAAACAGTACACACACTCTAGTTCGCAAAAAATCTCTAATCGTCACGAACTGTAATATTAGTGAAATATTTAACTACTAGTATCGCTATCAGATTCAACTACAGACCAAACCTTAATTAACGGTCAACGGAGAAAACTATGATTAACCAAGCTACTACTTCAGCAGCACCAAGCACGGGATCTTCCCACTGGTTACGCTGGGCTAACTTGGCCTTCATGTTATACCTGCTTCTTTTAGCAGTATCATTGGTAAGTACTGGTTTCAAAATTTCGACAGGAAACCACGCAAAAGAGTTATTTGCCTTTGCCTCTCACCCTATTGCAGGTTTGATGATTGGTATGGTTGCTACGGCGCTGATTCAATCTTCAAGCACAGTCACATCCATTATCGTAGGTTTGGTAGCAGGTGGTTTGCCTGTTGGGATTGCCATCCCAATGATCATGGGTGCTAACATTGGTACCACAGTCACGAACACCATTGTGAGTCTTGGTCATATTCGAAATAAAGAAGAGTTTAAGCGTGCTTTTGCGAGCGCGACCATTCACGATTTCTTCAACTTACTTGCTGTGGCTATTTTCCTTCCGTTGGAAATGATGTTCGGTATTCTCGCTAAGACCTCTCAATGGCTAGTGTCGCCTTTCTTGTCTACCGGCAACCTAAGCATGAAGAGCTTGGACTTCATTGGTCCATTAACGAAGCCTGTAGCAGCGGCAATTAAAGAGCCTTTGCTTGTCTTTGGTAATCAAGTCGGTGGCGTTATCCTCATCGCTCTAGGTGTTGTAATGCTGTTCATTTCCATCACTGTGATGGGTAAGCTAATGAAGAGCTTGATGGTTGGCCGTGCGCGTGAAATCCTTAAGAGTGCAATTGGTCGTGGGCCTCTACATGGCATCTTCTCAGGTTCTGTTGTGACTGTATTGGTGCAATCATCTTCAACTACCACAAGCCTAATGGTTCCACTGGTTGGTTCTGGTGTTCTAAAAATTCGCGACGTATACCCGTTCACGGTCGGTGCTAATATCGGTACGTGTATAACGGCACTACTGGCTGCCACCGCAGTATCAGGTGAGTTCGCGGTCTTTGCTCTGCAAATTGCACTTGTACACTTAGTTTTCAATATCTTCGCGACTATCTTAATCTTTGGTGTGCCGTTCCTACGTGAAATCCCACTTAAAGGTTCGGATTACATTTCAGACATGGCAATCAAGAACAAGTCAGTGGTCTTTGGATACTTAGCGTCAGTATTCATTGTTATCCCAGCAGCGGTACTTACTTTCACCTAAGTCGCTCCAATACAAAAAATCCCCTAGTAGTACTGAACTACTAGGGGATTTTTTATGCGTTTAAGTTCAAGTCTTAAACTGAGAATGGATACTTAATGGCTTCGTGACATTCATAGCCTTCCACCCAAAAGTCTTCTAATGTGACCCAGGTTTCTAAGTCTTCTAATGTCTTTATCTTAGGGTTGATATGAAAAGTCGCCGCGTCTAACGGTTCACGCTTCAACTGGATGTCTCGCATCGGTGCCAACTGGTCTTCGTAAATATGTGCGTTTACGATTTTATGATATGCCACACCTGCTTTCTTTCCTGTGATTTGAGCCATTAGAGCTAAAAACACATAAACCTGAACCATGTTGAAATTCAAGCCTAGCGGCACATCACAAGAACGTTGAGTGCTATTCAGATAAAGCGTATCACCCAATAGTGAAAAGTGGTGGCTGTACATACATGGACGCAAGCAACCCATATGAAACTCACCAGGGTTGTAGAAATTTAGGATTTCTCCCCTGTCATCTATACCACGCGTTAGATCATCGACTATCTTGCGTAACTGATCGACATGTCCGCCGTCGGGCTTTGCCCAAGAGCGGCCTTGAACGCCGTAAACTCGGCCCATGTCATCTTCACCTTTCCGGTACTGATTATTGAGCCATGCGTCGTTTAGGTTCGCATTCGCATCCCAAGTTTTAGTACCCAGCTTTCTGAAGTCTTCTGCATTATCATAGCCACGGATATAGCCCAATAGCTCAGCCACAGCCGCTTTCCAGAAGCTCTTTCTCGTAGTAACCAAAGGGAACTGGTTATTTGCTACATCGTATTGAAGATCGGCATTAACAACAGTCAAACAGCGCTTGCCTGTTCTCTCATTTTCAATCCAAGTGCCGCTATCAACAATGCGTTGGCAGAGATCTAAATATTGTTTCACGATTAACCCTTACTTTACTGCTACGTTGTCTTTGAAGTGCCCGCGCTTATAAGCCCATGCCATCATCAACACACCACCAATAATCATTGGTAGTGATAAAATTTGCCCCATAGAAATGAAATCACCAAACAAACCAAGGTGGGCGTCCGGTTCACGAACATATTCAACAAGGAATCGGAATGTACCATAACCGGCTAAGAACAACCCTGATACAGAACCAAGTGGGCGCGGCTTTTTGATGAACCAGTTCAGAATGAAAAACAGAACGATGCCTTCGAGAGCCATCTCATACAGTTGAGAAGGGTGTCGAGGAAGAGGCCCACCATTTGGGAAAACGATCCCTAGAGGAGAGTCCGTCACACGTCCCCAAAGTTCACTATTCATAAAGTTACCGAGGCGGCCCATACCTAGGCCAAATGGTACTAATGGTGCAATAAAATCGGCTACGCCAAAAAACGTTCTGCCATTCTTTTTTGCATACCAGAACATTGCGCTAATAACACCGAGCAACCCGCCATGGAATGACATTCCCCCCGTCCAAACTTGAAACAGATAAAGGGGATCTTGTAAAAAGAGATCAAAGTTATAAAAAAGAACATAACCAACTCGGCCACCAACCACCACGCCAAGAAAGCCCGCAAAGAGCAGGTCAGAGACTTGTTCTCGAGTCCAACCACTGTTTGGCGTATCTGCACGACGATTTGCAAGCCACAAAGCAAATGCAAAACCGACTAAGTACATGAGCCCATACCAGCGAACTGAGATTGGACCTAAAGAGAAAAGAACCGGATCAATATTAGGAAACTGGAATAGCCCTTGAGACATAAAGCTTACTCTTCAATTAAAGTTAAAAACGAAAAACATGGATAATACATAGAATGAGACGAGGTCACAGCAGCATAGTTCCAGCAACAATCATTAAAAATACCGCAAAGACCTTTTTAAGCAGCGCTGTCGGTAAACGACTTGCCAATTTCGCCCCAACCTTAGTGGTAAACATCGATGTCGATGCGATGGCAATAAGCGCAGGGAGATAGACGTAGCCAACGCTGTAGCTTGGTAAACCTTCCGCTTGGTAGCCATTTAAGATGAAACCAGTCATACCTGAAATAGCAATCATACAGCCACAGACCGAGGAGGATCCAACCGCTTTACGCATTTCGACGCCATAGCGACTTAAGAAAGGCACAGACAAAGACCCACCACCAATCCCAGCAAGGCTCGACACAACACCGATACCCGACCCACAAAAAAGTGTCACAGGGCTGCTCGGCATCGATCTAACCTGAGTCGATTTTACAGAAATAAGCATTTGAACGGCCAAAAAGGTAACGATAGCAGCAAAGATCTTAGGGAGGTACTGCTCCGGCACCCAGTCTGCGATGTAACTGCCTACAAAACCGCCAACAACAACCCCTGGCATTAGCCACTTGATAACGTACATATCAACGTTACCAAGCTTTAAATGATTTAACGCAGAAGAGCCAGACGTCAAGATGATAGTAGCCAGTGACGTTGCTAAAGCGACTAGCATGACACTTTCAGAACCGATACCGATGGAAGGGAGTAGATACAATAGCGCTGGCACGACAATGAGGCCGCCACCAATACCCAGTAAGCCCGCCATGACGCCAACAAAAGCGCCCAGTAAAACGAGAAGAAGAAGCAACTCTATATGCACAACAACCTCTATTTTTTGCCTGCTCTGATAAAGCCAGCAAAACCTTTATCTTCGAAATGAGACGACATCATAGTATAAATATCTTTCCCATACGCCTTCTTCAAGGCATTGTTTGCAAATTGTTGTAATTCTTTACTCTCTGAATGTCGAAGTAAGTACTTAACCTTCGCAACATTCGACGTATTCATACTCAAAGATCGGTAACCTAGTCCAACCAGTAATAGCGAACCAATTGGGTCACCCGCTAACTCACCACAGACACACACGGGTAGGTTCAAGTTTTTACACGTATCATAAATATGTTTTAGCGCCATAATGACAGCAGGATGCACGGATTCATAAACATCGGCAACGTGAGAGTTATTACGATCGACAGCCAACAAATATTGCGTTAAGTCGTTTGTTCCGACTGAAACGAAATCTATTTTGTCTGCGATTAATGGAAGAAGGTAGAGCATCGAAGGAACTTCCAGCATGATCCCGACTTGCGGCATTGGGATATTGCTATCGACACTCGAGACCTCTTTGTAGGCCTGATTAATAAGCCGTAAAGAATCGTCCAACTCTTGAGCACTCGCGATCATCGGCAATAAAATACTTAGGTTCTTATGCTCTGCGCTTGCTCTCATCATTGCACGAATTTGAATGAGGAAGATATCAGGATGATCTAGGGTAAAACGAATACCGCGCCACCCTAAGAAAGGGTTGTCTTCTTCTATCGGCAGGTAGGGAAGCGCTTTATCTCCACCAACATCTAAAGTTCTCATCACAACACGCTTCTTGGAATACGTACTCAATACACTACGATATTGCTGAATCTGCTCATCTTCCGATGGGAATCGATGCTGAAGTAAAAATGAGATTTCAGTACGATACAGCCCTACACCATCAACACCTTGGTTAATCGCTATATTGGTATCAGCACTTAAGCCGGCATTGAGAAACATCTCGATGCGTTGTCCATCTTTTGTTTGTGCGGGTGCTTCGAGATCCTTGCTCACCATTGATGCAAGGTCTTTCTCCTCATCAACAAGCGCTCGGTACTCTTTCAGTAAATGGTTACTCGGAGAGACGAAAACCTGTCCACTGTAGCCGTCAACAATCCCCTCTTTGCCATTAATGTCGTTCAAGTTTAGGTTCAGCCCCATGACGGCTGGAATACCTAAAGCTCTTGAAAGAATGGCCGCATGTGAGTTAGCAGCGCCTTCCAACGCTATAACAGCAAGTAACTGCTCTTTGGGGACCGACGCCAGTATTGATGCTGTAAGCTCCCTAACCACCAAAATAACGGGTTTATCTAACTGTTGCTGCTCTTTTTGCGTGTTATATAAAAAATACAGCAGCCGCTGGCCAAGCTCACGAATATCTTGAGCTCGTTCTTTCAGGTATACATCCGACATCCTGGCAAAGCGATTGGAATAAGCCTCAACAACCTGTCTAAGTGCCCAGTCAGCCTTATCCCCTTTATGGATCTGTTTCTTTAGATCTTTACGCAACATTGGATCGTTAAGAAGGTGCGTAAAGAGATCAAAGATGGCTAATGTTTCTTTATTGATCTCCCCGCGAAGCTTTTTTCTCATCCGACTGAAATCGCTACGGGCATCTTCTATTGCTTCCATTAACCATTCTTGTTCTTGGCTAATATTTAATGCAGATGCAGGTAAAACTTCAGATAACTGCGGCTGGGCGTCATCCCACCAGAATTCACCGATAGCAACACCAGAAGAAGAAGGAATTCCGACAATAGAGTGTTGATTCTTGGAGAGGTTCCAATGCCCTTGAGTCTGAGCGTGAGCAATGATGACCGCTAATTGAGCAGCCAATGTGACGAGGAAAGACTCTTCAATTTCATTAAATAGACGAGTCGACTTTTGCTGCACGACCAGAACGCCAAGTACTTTTTTACGATGGATAATTGGCGTTCCCAGAAAGCTATGGTAAACCTGCTCTCCTAGCTCAGGGAAAAGTTTAAAACTTGGATGTTTAGAGGCGTTTGCAATATTTAGCGGTTCAGCAGTGCGCTTCACCAGACCAACAAGGCCTTCATTAAATTGGATGTGTATTTTATCGCCTGAGAACTCTAAGCCTTGTGTGGCCATAAGTTCTAGGCGATTTTTGTCTTCATTAGCAAGATAGATAGTGCAGCACTCGGTTTGCATCGCGCCACACGTCTGGTTGACTAAAATATCAAATGCTTGATGAACATCATCTACCTTAGATACCTGTTCAACTATTTCCCTTAGTTGAGAAAGCATACCTATCTCACCCTCTATTAAATTTTCGCTTGCCCTTTAATTTTCGTTCTTTGAATGGCATCGCCATAGAAGCAAATTCTTTCATCGCTCTGCGATACACGTCTCGCTTAAACGAAACCACTTGTCGCACTGGATACCAGTAACTTACCCAACGCCAACCATCAAACTCAGGGGTACTACCACGCTGCATGTTAATCTGTGATTCATCACAATCTAAGCGCAGTAAAAACCATTTCTGTTTTTGTCCGATACAGACAGGTTTAGAATCCCAACGAACTAAGCGCTTTGGTAGTTTATACCTTAACCAATGACGACTCGTCGCTACAATTTTTACGTCTTTTTTAGTAAGACCAACCTCTTCGTACAACTCCCTAAACATCGCTTGCTCAGCAGTCTCACCCTCGTCAATTCCCCCTTGAGGAAACTGCCATGAGTGTTGCCCGTATCGTTTAGCCCAGAAGACCTGACCATGGTTGTTACAGATTACAATTCCCACATTTAAGCGGTAACCATCGCCATCTATCACTGGCCAACCTCAAATAAAACTTATAATGACAGTGATTTTTCCACATATCCCCAATAGGAGCAAACTTACTAGTGTGATTAGCACGTGATTTATTGGCAACAACGGCTGATATGAATAACTTTCAATCACGATCGCACTTATCAACACCACAATGAGACCCAAGCCACATTTATTCACCTTTTCTGTGAGTAACTATGTGAAGAAAGTGAAATAAACAGATCTTTTCTAAACACAAAGCACCAAAAGATCTCTAACCCCTTTAATTAAACCAAAAT
>NZ_MCWZ01000321.1 GCF_002877365.1 Vibrio sp. 10N.261.55.A7 | reverse complement strand
GTAGTCGGGTAGTGAATTGTGCGTCATCCATTCAGTTGTGCGTTGCTCACCCGTTGTTGTTGTATTTTCATCAACGATACGAACGCTCTCAAAGCCAACTTGTTCTAACCAAACTTTCAATGCACGAGCCGATGGAAAGAAGTAAACGTTACGCATTTGCGCATAGCGATCAACAGGCACTAAAACGGTGTTTTCATCGCCTTCAATGACGAGCGTTTCTAAAACTAGCTCTCCACCTGAAACGAGCTGGTCTTTCAGTTGAATCAGATGATCAAGAGGGGAGCGACGATGGTATAGAACACCCATACTAAATACAGTGTCAAATGCCTCTAGTTTTGGCATTTGTTCAATACCTAGTGGCAATAGATGCGTACGTTGGTCATCACCCATCAGTTTTCTAATGGCTTCGAATTGAACAAGGAATAGGTGAGAAGGGTCGATACCGATACAAAGGCGAGCTTCTTCGCCCAACATGCGCCACATGTGGTAACCATTACCGCAACCAACATCCAAGACATTGCGATTTTTCAGCGGTGAAATATGGGGCAATACGCGATCCCATTTCCAATCACTGCGCCATTCCGTATCGATATGAATGTCATGAACGGTATATGGCCCTTTGCGCCAAGGGTGAAATGTTTTAAGTAAGTTCTCGAGTTTTTTCGTTTCACCAGAACTTAGAGGCGTCGAGTTGGATAACGATACCGAATCTTTCAAATCAATATTGTCAGGTTTACCTGATTGGATTTTCTTCAGGGCTCTTAGCCAGCGATCAAAATCTCCATGCTCTGCATTTTGCCAATCCGTTAACTGTTGTGGGAGTGTATTCAGCCATGGCTGAAGACGGTCTTCTTGAGCAATGAGTTGATAGAAATTTGCAAAGTCGAACATGTATGTGTTCCTGTTGGTGTATCTTAATTCAGTATGTGTTCAGAAATGCGAGCTAACTGAACCAAAGTAAGGCATGAAGGAAAGCATTAAGTTCATTCTTGCCGATAATAAAAAATAGTTGACGATGGCCGCTTACTTAATGGCGAACATCGAGCCAAAGTTAAAGCACTGAAACCAAACTTCGCTGCTAGCGAAACCAATATCGTTAAAGCGTTGCTTGTGATCTTGGATAGAGTCGGGACGCATCACATTTTCAATGGCGCTGCGTTTTTGGCTAATTTCGAGTTCGCTATAACCGTTGGCGCGCTTAAAGTCATGATGAAGGTCAATTAAGAGTTCATTGGCTGTACTGTCTTCAAAGACGTATTTTTCCGAAAGGATGAGAATACCGCCAGTGCGAAGCCCAGCGTAAATCTTATTCAGTAAAGCGCGTCTATCTTCAGGGGATAAAAACTGAAGCGTAAAATTCAATACCACAACAGAAGCGTCGACGATTTCAATGTCTCGAATATCGGCTTCAATGACTTCAACGGGAGTGTCTGAACGATAGGCATTGATGTGGAGTTTGCAGCGCTCAACCATGGCTGCGGAGTTATCGACAGCGACGATCTCACACCCTTCTTGGTTTATGTGGCGACGCATTGAAAGAGTGGCGGCGCCAAGAGAGCATCCTAAGTCATAAACCTTGGAGTGCGGCTTCGCAAAACGCTCGGCTAACATGCCAATCGCTGAAATGATATTGCTGTACCCCGGAACGGAGCGTTGAATCATGTCAGGGAAAACTTCGGCTACACGCTCATCAAAGGTAAAATCACCCATCTTCTCAATTGGTGCGGAAAATATCGTGTCTTTATTGCCCATAACGTTCTCTCATGACTGTCTGATCCAAGGGTAGAAAGGTCTATCCCATTTTAAGGGTGGCGCATTTTACGTAATTTATCCGCTTGTGTCACTCAGACTTCGATATGTGGACTGTAAATCTGTTTGTACTTTGTAGATTCGTTCAACCATTACCAAACAATGGGCAAGGCGTGGGTTAAAACATCGAGATTTGATGGTTCCCACGCTGTGCCGGAAACGCATTTAAATCGGGCAAAGATACGACGTCAGAGAGCGTTTGATACAGACGTTGCGCGAGTTGCGGCGCTTCTATGTTGTCTGGAGTATGGATCATGACGTAAGGCTGTTTGCCTTCCTCTATCCATTGTGGAAGCTTTTTTACCCATGGTTGAAAGAACTCGACGTTGGCACTTTCGTCAGGATGACCAATGAAACGAATCATCGGCTGGTTTGCCGTTGCGATAGCGTGAACCGGAACTCTTGGTTTTTTCTGGTGAGCGTCAATGACGGCTTCGGTGATTGGTGGTGCTGAGAAAACAGGCCGGCTGTCCATAATAATTCGATTGATGCCGTTCTCGATTAACCAGTGATTGAATCGTTTTTCATTGTCACTTTTGTCAAAGAACCCCATGTGCCTAACTTCGACACCCAGCTTCATCTCTTGCGGGAAGAGGGTGCAAAACTGTTTTAGAGTGTCGAGTGAACGAGGTTCAAACTGCTGCGGTAGTTGAATGGTCCATTGGCCAATACGATCATGAAGTGGAGCCATAATGTTTAGGAAATCAGTCAGCTCCTGTTGGCAGTGGCGTAATTGCTGCTGATGCGTAATGGCGCGTGGGAGCTTAAAGGTAAAGTGAAAATCATCGTGTGAAGCTTGCTGCCAGTTTCGAACGGTGCTCATCGAAGGCGTCGCGTAAAAGGTCGTGTTTCCTTCGACACAATGAAAAACCGACGCGTATTTTTCTAGTCTTTCTGACGGCTTCGTTCCCTTCCCATAAAAGGAAGATTGCCATTCTGAGTGTGACCACATAGTGAGGCCAAGTCGTAAAGGTAGATGACTCATGAAACCTCTTAATTCCATTTCCATTATCAGGCTAAAAACTACTGTACGAGACTTTTGCTGATTAAGGTACTTTCGAGATATAATTAGCCCAATTTTTTTGGTTTTGATGATTATTTGCCCGCTTGGTGTATTAAAAAGCGGCAAAGCCAGATAAAACACAACAAATTCGAGTGCGGAAGGTCGATTTTAAGCGAGTTTCCGCGTATAAATATTCCTTTGCTCTGTAGGGTGGAATTTTGCCGCCCTCAGCTTTGGAATTAGATAACTGGTTATACAACCAATAGAGAGATTGGGAAATTCATTATGCGTACCCATTACTGTGGTCAACTGAACAAGTCCCTTGCAGGACAAACTGTAGAACTTTGCGGCTGGGTTAATCGTCGCCGTGATTTAGGCGGTCTTATTTTTATTGATATGCGTGACCGCGAAGGTATTGTTCAGGTTGTTGTCGATCCGGATATGGCGGAAGTATTCGAGGTTGCGAGTCAACTGCGTAATGAATTCTGTATCAAGTTTACTGGTGAGGTGCGTGTTCGCCCTGATAGCCAAGTAAACAAAGACATGGCAACAGGCGAAGTAGAGTTGCTGGCGACAGGTCTTGAAATCATCAACCGTTCTGATGCTCTGCCACTCGATTTCAATCAAACTAACTCTGAAGAGCAGCGTCTAAAATATCGCTACATCGATCTACGTCGCCCAGAGATGAGTGACCGCATTAAACTGCGTGCGCGTGCTTCGAGCTTCGTTCGTCGTTTCCTAGATGAAAACCTATTCTTAGACATTGAGACTCCAGTACTGACGAAAGCAACGCCTGAAGGTGCTCGTGACTACCTAGTACCAAGCCGTGTACACAAAGGCAGCTTCTACGCGCTTCCTCAGTCACCACAGCTTTTCAAGCAGCTTCTAATGATGTCCGGTTTTGACCGTTACTACCAAATCGTGAAATGTTTCCGCGATGAAGATTTACGTGCGGATCGCCAGCCTGAATTCACTCAAATCGATATCGAAACATCGTTCATGTCTTCTCAAGAAGTTCGTAACATCACAGAGAAGCTAGTACACGATATGTGGAAAGAGCTATTGGATGTCGAGCTAGGTCAGTTCCCAGTGATGCCATTCTCTGAAGCGATTCGTCGCTTTGGTTCTGATAAGCCAGATTTACGTAACCCGCTTGAGCTTGTTGATGTTGCTGATCTTGTTAAAGACGTCGACTTTAAAGTGTTCTCAGGTCCAGCTAACGATGAAAAAGGCCGTGTCGCGGTTATTCGAGTACCGGGTGGCGCGTCACTATCTCGTAAGCAAATCGATGAATACGGTAAGTACGTGGGTATTTACGGTGCGAAAGGTCTGGCTTGGATGAAAGTGAATGACCGAGCAGCCGGTTTTGAAGGCGTTCAATCTCCAGTGGCTAAGTTCCTCAATGAAGACGTAGTCAATGGTCTTTTAGAGCGTACTGAAGCAGAAAGCGGCGACATCATCCTATTTGGTGCAGATAAAGCGAACATCGTTGCTGAAGCAATGGGTGCACTGCGTATCAAGCTGGGTACTGATCTTGAGCTGACCGATACGTCAGCGTGGGCACCGCTTTGGGTTGTTGATTTCCCAATGTTCGAAGAAGACGGTGAAGGTAACCTACACGCGATGCACCACCCGTTCACTTCTCCATTAGGTGTAAACGCAGAAGAGCTTAAAGCGAACCCTGCGGCAGCTAATTCAGATGCGTACGACATGGTGATCAACGGTTATGAAGTGGGTGGCGGCTCTGTTCGTATCCACAACGCTGAAATGCAAACAGCTGTGTTTGGTATTCTAGGTATCGAAGCACAAGAGCAACAAGAGAAATTCGGCTTCCTACTCGATGCACTAAAATACGGCACACCACCACACGCGGGATTAGCATTCGGTCTTGATCGTCTAGCGATGCTGCTTTGTGGTACAGAAAATATCCGTGACGTGATTGCATTCCCGAAAACAACGGCAGCGGCTTGTTTGCTAACAAATGCACCAAGTCTTGCAAACCCAGCTTCATTGGACGAACTTGCAATCGCTGTGACTGCGGCTCAAAAAGACGCTGAATAATCGGCTTACGGTTAGCATGAGTTCGAACGCAATGTTGTCGAATATTGCTAATTCTTTAGTGAGTCAGCTGTAAAAAAATGCCCATTAGTGGGCATTTTTTGTTTTTAGGTGCGCTTGTTGGTTACTACCAGACACAAAACGCAATAAAGAATTCGAGATAGAATAGAAAGTAAAAACACGGGCACAAGCTGTCGTGTAAACACTCATTTAGGTAATCACTCGATTAGGTAACGGTTAATGACAATCATTCTAGGCATAGACCCTGGTTCACGAATAACAGGCTATGGCGTTATTTCTCAGCAAGGGCGTCATCTGCATTATATAGGCAGTGGGTGCATTCGCATGTCTGAAAAAGAGTTACCTGGTAGGTTAAAGCAGATCTACGCGGGGGTATCGGAAATCATTACTCAGTTTCAACCTGAGGTGTTTGCGATTGAACAAGTCTTCATGGCGAAAAACCCGGACTCTGCACTTAAACTGGGTCAAGCAAGAGGCAGTGCAATTGTTGCGGCGGTTAATTGCGATTTGCCTGTTTTTGAATATTCTGCTCGTTCGATTAAGCAGGCCGTCGTTGGAACCGGTGGTGCGGATAAAGCCCAGGTTCAACATATGGTTCAACACATGCTCAAGTTACCCGCTAAACCACAAGCGGATGCAGCTGATGCGCTTGGTGTCGCTATCTGTCATGCGAACACAAACAAGACGCTTGCAGCCTTAGCTGGAAAAGCAAGTGGAGCAAAGAAAGGGCGCTACCGCTAATTTATGGTACGGCGTTATTAAAAATGAGACATGTTAAGCAGTTCTAGTGCATTTATTTGTTGTAAAAATGTTAAATAAATATAGTAGTCGGAGGTCTAATTAGAAGCTTGCTATAGGATGCATTTTTATGAACCCTGCCACGTTATGGCGAACGGCTTGTATGCCCGTCAATAATCAATGGAGTCGAAAAGAACAAAGACAAGCTGAGATATTGTCGCTATTTACCTTCATCGCATTTTTTGTGGGCTTGTATAGCCTTATCAAATGGAATAAGAACGGCCATGACGCCCTCATTATCACTTCTATTGCCCTTATCGTGTTGGAAGTTTTGTCTGCTGCAACGCTTCGCTGGTTAAAAAATCCGTTCATTGCCTTGAACATCGGCTTCATAGGCATGGCACTTCACGCATTAAACATTATTTATCAAAGTGGTGGTGTTGTTGATTCGACTCAGGCATTTTGGATTCCTCTGCTGATTGTCGCGTTCTTTCTCTCTGGCACTCGAATAATGGCTCTGGCGTGGAGCATCGCCATTATTGGTGTGGCGTCTGTCATGACCTACCAACACCTTTTAGGTGTGAACTTCCCATCATTAGAACTTAGCGATTCAGCGCAGCGTGTTGAGGTCTGGTCTGGAACGGTTCTGCCACTGATCGTGATATGTATTGCTCAGGCCTTTACTGCAAAACAAAGAGACAACGCCATTGAGAAGGCAGAGCTCGCAACGCAAGAAAGTGACAAAGTAGCCGTTGACGCTCAGGCGGGATCGCATCGTTTAGCGGATGTGTTGCAAAGAGCGACAACCAACTCGATGGAGCTTAAAAATGTGTCTGCACAGCTCGAATCTCAGTCTAAACAGCTTGATGGGCAAGTGAACGACCTCAATTTGAACTGTGAATCGCAAGCCAGTGCCGCTGAGTAAATGAGTCAGCAAGTCATCAAATGGCGGTCGGTGTTGAAGAGTCGAGAAAATTTGTTGATGAGCTGCATCAACGCAGCAGTAAAGTTCATCAGCAAGCTGAGATGAGCTCTGAAACATTGTCTGCCTCGACCTCTGCAATGAGTAAAATTCTTAGTAGCCAAGAAGAAATAATGAAGGTGGCGGATCTCATTACATCTGTTGCAGAGCAAACCAATTTGTTAGCGCTGAATGCAGCGATTGAAGCTGCCCGAGCCGGAGAGCAGGGAAGGGGGTTTGCGGTTGTTGCAGAGCAAGTAAGGGAGTTGTCGGCCAAGAGCAGCCACTCTGCGATTGAAATACGCTCCTTACTGGATAGAAGTGAACAAGAGGTGAGACACGGGCAAGAAGTGGTCACGGAAAGTGCTGAGCGAATGAACTCGATTATTCGTCAAGTCACCAGTATCTCGACGGACGTCAATGGGCTTGCCGATATCATGGCCAACCAAACGGAATCATTAAAAGAACTCGATGTCGCCAGCAGTGAGGTGGCTCAAAGCGTTGTAAACACGAAAGCGATATCAGAGGTTGTCGCTGAAAATGGTAATGCTCTAAATACGCAGGTTGATTCTGTGCGTGATCTTACACACCAACTGGATATGGTTGTCTCTAAAATTTAATTCTCCATCGCATAAAGAACTGGATGTCTATCCAGTTCTTTATTATTCTGTCGCAAATTACTTTCGTAAAGAGAACTCTCGTGATTGGACGTCTTCGCGGCACACTAATAGAAAAACAGCCCCCTGAATTATTGATTGAAGTTAACGGCATTGGCTATGAAGTCCAAATGCCGATGAGCTGCTTCTACGAGTTGCCTGAATTAGGTGAAGAAGCGATCATCTATACTCACTTTGTCGTAAGAGAAGATGCGCAGCTTTTATATGGCTTCAATACCGTGAAAGAGCGCGCCCTGTTTAGAGAAGTGATCAAAGCCAATGGCGTTGGGCCAAAGCTAGGCCTTGGTATTTTGTCTGGTATGTCGGCGAGTCAATTTGTGGCCAGTGTTGAACGAGAAGATATATCGACGCTTGTTAAGCTTCCAGGTGTGGGTAAGAAAACCGCAGAGCGTTTAGTTGTGGAAATGAAAGACAGACTGAAAGGCTGGGGGGAAGGGGACTTGTTTACACCCGCTACTGATACTGCACCTGCTGATACTGCCTCCGCTCATAACTCTAAAAATGCAAAAGACGAAGCCGTGAGTGCCTTGCTTGCTTTGGGTTATAAGCCAGTTCAAGCATCGAAGGTGGTTTCACAAATCGCACGCGATGACATGACCAGTGAGCAGCTGATACGCGATGCTCTTAAGTCGATGGTTTAAACCTTACTAGGACACGACTACTATGATTGAAGCCGATCGACTTATTGCTCCAGATAGCCCTGTTTACAAAGAAGAAGAGGTTATTGATAGAGCAATACGACCTAAAAAGTTGGTGGATTACACCGGACAAGACCATGTAAAAGACCAAATGGAAATCTTTATCAAAGCGGCTCAACTAAGAAATGAGCCTCTTGATCATCTTTTGATCTTTGGCCCTCCCGGTTTAGGTAAAACGACGTTGGCAAACATTGTTGCTAACGAAATGGAAGTGAGTATTCGCACCACATCTGGCCCTGTCCTTGAGAAAGCGGGTGACCTAGCGGCTCTTCTCACGAACCTAGAAGAAAATGATGTTCTATTCATTGATGAAATTCACCGCTTAAGCCCGATGGTCGAAGAGGTTCTCTATCCGGCAATGGAAGATTACCAATTGGACATTATGATTGGTGAAGGCCCTGCAGCTCGGTCTATTAAGATAGATTTACCACCTTTTACTTTGATTGGTGCAACGACTCGGGCAGGGTCGCTGACCTCTCCTTTGAGAGACCGTTTTGGTATTACCCAGCGCCTTGAGTATTACAAGATTGCTGATCTACAGAACATTGTTCAACGAAGTGCTGATTGCTTAAATCTTTCTATGGAGCCTGAAGGCGCTATGGAAATAGCGCGTCGAGCTCGTGGAACACCTCGAATCGCTAACCGATTGCTGCGTCGCGTTCGAGATTATGCCGAGGTGAAAGGGACGGGACATATCAGCGAAGAGATTGCTGACAAAGCTCTAAACATGCTTGATGTTGACGCGCAAGGCTTTGACTACATGGATAGAAAGCTGCTACTGGCAATAATGGAAAAATTTGGCGGTGGGCCAGTGGGGCTTGACAACATGGCGGCAGCCATCGGTGAAGAAAAAGACACGATTGAAGATGTTCTAGAGCCCTATCTGATTCAGCAAGGGTATTTGCAACGTACCCCAAGAGGTCGAATTGCTACCGATAGAGCTTATTTGCACTTTGGTATAAACAAAGAATAAATATAGATGTTTAGAATGAAAAGCCGATTTAGATTGGCTTTTTTTATACCTTAAAATCAGCTCTGTACGTAAGTTGCTCTACTATTTTTTAATCATCTAAACTTAATTTTCTTTAGTTTACAATCGTTAACGATTTTTATCTAAAAATTTGACCTTTAACAGCTCAAATTATTTTGAATAATTCAACTTTCAGGAGTAAACTCGAATGGCTCTGCGCCGTTACGGTGTAACACGGAATTAACAATAAAGTAAACTTTGCGTAACACCCTAAAGCGGCCTCTTAGTGCGTTAAGGGTATTATCACACAGAGAAAGTGCCTTCAGCCGGCACAAAGGAGTAATCAATGTTCGATATCGACGTAGTCGATCTGTCGCGTTTGCAATTTGCAGTTACCGCGATGTATCACTTCTTGTTCGTACCGTTGACTTTAGGATTGGCGTTTTTACTTGCCATCATGGAGTCGTTGTATGTAATGACCGATAAACAGATCTATAAGGACATGACAAAGTTTTGGGGTAAGTTATTCGCGATTAACTTTGCGTTAGGCGTGACAACTGGTCTCACAATGGAGTTCCAATTTGGTACTAACTGGTCCTACTATTCGCATTATGTAGGTGACATATTCGGTGCCCCCCTCGCGATTGAAGCGCTCGTCGCATTCTTCCTTGAATCTACTCTTTTTGGCCTATTCTTATTCGGCTGGGACAGACTTTCAAAACGACAACACTTAGCGGTAACCTGGTTAATGGCGATAGGTTCAAACTTATCTGCGCTGTGGATCTTGGTTGCAAACGGTTGGATGCAAAACCCAATCGGTGCAGAGTTTAACTACGAAACCATGCGTATGGAGATGGTGAGCTTTGCCGAAGTGGTGCTAAACCCGGTTGCTCAAGTTAAATTCGTACACACGGTGGCCTCTGGTTACGTAGCGGGTTCAATGTTTGTTCTGGCTATCAGCTCATACTACCTATTGAAAGGGCGTGATGTTGCGTTTGCACGTCGTTCATTTGCGATTGCCGCTTCGTTCGGTATGGCTTCAATTCTTTCTGTTATCGTTCTAGGTGATGAATCGGGTTATGAGTTGGGTGATGTCCAGAAGGTGAAGCTCGCTGCGATTGAATCAGAATGGCACACTGAGCCTGCTCCTGCTGCGTTCACGGTCTTTGGTATTCCAAATCAAGAGACAATGGAAACGGATTACGCGATTAAAATTCCATACGTAATGGGCATCATTGCCACTCGCTCTACCGACACTGAAGTGACTGGTTTACGAGATCTGCGTGATGAGCACATTGTACGTATTCGTAATGGTATGATCGCATACGATCTACTCGAGCGCATTCGAGCCGGTGAGCGCACTGAAGAGAACCTGTCTGCCTTCGACGACATTAAGGTTGACCTCGGTTATGGTCTATTGCTGAAGCGGTACACTGACAACGTTGTCGATGCGACGGAAGAGCAAATTCAAGCTGCTGCAGACGACTCAATTCCTACCGTATGGCCACTGTTCTGGTCTTTCCGAATCATGGTCGCGTGTGGCTTCATCATGCTGTTTGTTTTCGGTCTTTCATTTGTTCAGACGTGTCGTCAGAAAATTGAAGATAAGCCATGGGTTCTCAAAGCTGCATTGATCAGCCTTCCATTGCCTTGGATCGCAATTGAAGCGGGATGGTTTGTTGCCGAATTTGGGCGTCAGCCATGGGCGGTAGGTGAAATTTTACCTGTGCACGTGGCTGCTTCAGCATTAACCGCAGGGCAAATTTGGACGTCGCTCATTGCCATCGTCGCTTTATATACCGTGTTCTTGATTGCCGAGGTATACCTAATGCTGAAATTTGCACGCTTGGGTCCAAGTAGTCTTAAAACTGGACGATATCACTTTGAACAAAATGGGCAGTCTGCTGAAGACAAAGTTAGCCGCCAAGTAGAAGCATAGGTAGGGAGTTAAATATGTTTGATTACGAAACGTTACGCCTTATATGGTGGGTATTAATTGGTGTCCTTTTTGTAGGGTTTGCTGTTACCGATGGGTTTGATATGGGGGTTTGCGCCCTTGTTCCTATCGTAGGTAAATCCGATAGCGAGCGACGAGTGATGATCAACACCATCGCGCCGCACTGGGATGGCAACCAAGTATGGCTGATCACTGCCGGTGGTGCACTGTTCGCTGCATGGCCACAGGTGTACGCAACCTCATTCTCTGGCTTCTATTTCGCGATGATTGTTGCCCTAGCTGCTCTTTGGTTAAGACCGATTGGACTGGATTACCGTTCAAAGATTGAAGATCCTAAATGGCGCAAGACATGGGATATCTGTCTTTCAATCAGTGGTTTTGTACCACCAATTATCTTTGGTGTTGCATTCGGTAACCTTCTGCAAGGCGTACCATTCCAGTTTAATGATTTCTTGATGCCAACGTATCACGGTACATTCTTTGGTCTGCTGAATCCTTTTGGTTTACTTTGTGGTGTTGTTGCGCTGCTTATGTTTATCCTGCAAGGGACGACGTGGCTACAAATGAAGACAAGCGATGTTGTACGTGAGCGCGCTCGCACCATTGCTCAAATAGCAGGATTGGTTCTCTTAACTCTCTTCATCCTCGGTGGCGTTTGGGTTCAATCTATAGAAGGCTATGTTATCTCCAGTGTGATTGATACGAGTGCACCTTCGAACCCAACCAACAAAGAAGTGATTCGTGAAGTGGGCGCATGGATGAATAACTTTGAAGTTTACCCACTAATGTGGGCAGCACCCGCTCTTGGTGTCTTTGGTGCCTTGTTTGCGTCATTGTTTTCTCGCTTGAATAAGCCTGGGTTTGCTTTTGTGTCTTCAAGTTTAACTAACGCAGGTATTGTCTTTACTGCTGGGTTGGCAATGTTCCCATTTGTAATGCCTTCGGATTTGATTCCTGGTCACAGCTTAACGATGTGGGACTCGACGTCGAGTGAGTTGACCTTGAACCTGATGACAGGTGTCGCATTTGTTATGGTGCCAATCATCCTTTGCTATACGTCTTGGACTTATTACAAAATGTTCGGCCGTATTGATAGCAAGTACATCGAAGACAACAAAACTTCACTTTACTAAGGAGCAAGACTTATGTGGTATTTTGCATGGATTCTAGGCGTATTACTCGCTTGTGCATTTGGCATCATCAATGCTCTTTGGTTAGAGCACACAGAAATGATGGACAAAGATAGCGAATAACAAATTGAGCTCGATGGTGTTTTTGCTTCAAAAGACATAAATCGATACAATTTGAGCTATAAAATGATGAAATAACATTCAAGTTAGCGCTGCCTCTTTGAGACAGCGCTAATTTTTTATCTGCGAGGAAGAAAAAGCACTGATAGCGCTTGTACTAATAGTGATAACTTGCGTTATAGTACATCCAGTATTGTATTGATAATGGGTATTATTTTGCAGCGAGATGCCTTGGTTTCTCATTGGCCAGTGACTGTCTACTACGAAGATACGGATGCAGGCGGTGTGGTGTATCACTCTAACTATCTGAAGTATTTTGAACGAGCGAGAACGGAATTACTCCGCAGTATCGGCGTATCACAGCATACCTTGTTGAAAGATAACATCGCGTTTGTTATTCGACATATTGATATTGATTTCTTACAAGGTGCATGCCTTGATGATCAACTAAATGTAGTTACCACTGTCGCAGAGCAGAAAAAAGCTTCGCTCAGTTTCTGTCAAGAGATCGTAAATCTCGAAGGCAAGATATTGTGTAAAGCGACGGTTAAGGTAGCATGTATCGATAATGTAAAAATGAGGCCAAAAGCAATGCCTCAATCTATAGCTTTGGAGTTAACTAAAAGTGACTGCTGATATTTCTTTTGTAGAGCTAATTCTAGAAGCCAGTATTCTAGTTCAATTGGTTATGTTGATCTTGTTGGGTATGTCAGTCGCTTCTTGGGCAATGATCATAAAGCGCAGCAAAGTTTTATCGAAAGCGTCTAAAGACGCAGAAACGTTTGAAGATAAATTTTGGTCTGGTACTGATTTATCGATTCTGTACCAAGACGTTAAAAAGAGAAAAGAGGATATCTCTGGTACTGAAGAGATTTTCTATTCGGGTTTCACCGAGTTTGCTCGATTGCGTAAGTCGAATTCAGAATCTCCAGCTTTCATTATGGAAGGGACAGGGCGTGCTATGCGAGTCGCCGTTGCAAGAGAAGTTGATGAATTAGAAACGCATTTACCTTTCCTCGCTACGGTTGGTTCTATCAGTCCATACATTGGCCTTTTTGGTACGGTTTGGGGGATCATGCATGCTTTCATCGCTTTAGGTGAAGTAAAGCAGGCAACATTGTCTATGGTAGCGCCTGGTATCGCAGAAGCTCTAATCGCAACCGCGATGGGTTTGTTCGCCGCGATTCCTGCAGTGATGGCCTACAACCGATTCAGCAGCAATGTAGGTAAGCTAGAACACAATTACGCGACATTCTCTGAAGAGTTCCACAGTATTTTGCATCGTCAAGCAATGGCAGGTAGGGATTAACCATGGCTGGCTATCAACCTAAAAAACGTAAAATGACAGCAGAAATCAATGTCGTGCCATATATCGATGTCATGCTTGTTTTGCTGATCATATTTATGGCGACTTCGCCATTTATTACGCAAGGTGTTGATGTGGAGTTACCGAAAACGACGAGCGCTACGCCTGCGTCAGAATTAGCCGGAGACTCTGAAAGCAGCTTTATCATCGTCGAAATAGATCGTGATGGAAACTTAGGCCTAAGCGTCAATGATGAAGATGTACAACGTGGTGTGTCTTTACAAGACCTTATTGTGCGAGTGAAAGCGGAACTATCGATTAAGCCGGATTCACCCGTCGCCGTTGGTGGTGACGCCGCAACGCCTTATGCAGATGTTGTCTTAGTACTTGATGAACTAAGCCGTGCAGGAATCCCTAAAGTTGGGTTGTTAACGGATATAAGGGATTAAGATCCGCATTCTTATGAAAGAATCAAAATCGAAGAAGAACAGTTATCGAAACCCGGTTGTTATTTCAATAGCAATACACGTTGGCTTGGTTGTCGCATTGTTATGGGGGACAGACTTCAATATGTCGAAACCGGAGCCTAGTGGGCAATTGGTTCAGGCCGTGGTCATTGACCCTAATTTGGTGAAACAACAAGCGCAGAAAATTCGTAGTCAACGAGAGTCTGCGGCCAAGAAAGAGCAAGAGCGCTTAGATAAATTAAAGCGTGAAAGCGAACAACTAGAGAAGAACCGTAAGGCAGAAGAAGACCGCATTCGACGTTTAAAAGAGCAGCAAGCGAAAGAAGCAAAAGCCACGCGTGAAGCCGAGAAGAAGCGCGCTCAAGTTGAGAAAGAACGAAAAGCTGAAGAGGCTCGTGTTAAGAAAGAACGCGAAAAAGCCAAACAATTGGAAGCTGAACGCAAAGTAAAAGAAGCGGAAATTAAGCGAGCTGAAGAGCAGCGCCTTGCTAAAGAAGCGGCGATAGCGAAAGCAGAACAAGAGAGACTAGTGCAAGAAAAAGCGGCTCAAGAAGCTAAAGTCGCAGCAGAGCGTGCTGAACAAGCTCGATTGGCTGAGGAAAAAGCGGCGAAAGAGGCGGCTGAGAAAGCGCGGCAAGAAAAAGCGCGTTTAGAGCAGCTTGAACGAGAGCGCAAAGAACAAGAAGCCGCGCTCAACGATATTTTCGCTGGAATGGAGAGTGAGAATGAACGTAACTCTTCTGCGCAATCGAAGTTCGCACAAACAGAAGCGGCGCGATATGGCGAAATTTATAAGCAAATGATCAAACAGAACCTACTGGTAGAGGATGCTTTTACGGGAAAGTCTTGTCGAGTTAACCTTCGCTTGATACCTGCAGGCGACAGCGCTCTATTAGGTAAGCTTTCCATTGTCAATGGAGATTCTCGACTGTGTTCCGCTACGAAACGTGCGGTTGCTCAGGTTGATTCCTTTCCATTACCCGCTGATCAACCCAGTGTTGTTGAGCAATTGAAGAACATAAACCTGACCGTTGAACTGTAACCGTATTAAGGAAAAACACGTGTTTAAACGAATAATTTTAGGATGTTTGTTACTGCTATCCAGCACAGTTCAGTTCGCCAATGCGGCACTTGAACTTGTTATCACTGACGGGATCAATTCAGCAAGGCCTATCGCCGTTGTCCCGTTTCAGTGGCAAGGTGCTAAACCATTGCCTCATGATGTCTCAGCGGTTATTTCATCAGATTTACAGCGCAGTGGTAAGTTTAGCCCTGTAGCCACAAGTAACATGCCGCAAACACCGTATTCAGAATCAGAAATTGATTTTAGTTCATGGACTGGTCTGGGCGTTGACTCTTTGTTGACAGGCACGATTAGCCAAGGGGAGGGCGATAACTATGTGATTAATTATCAATTAGTTGACGTTGTTCGTGGGCAATTAACCCAAGGTCAAAGTAAAGCGCTGAGTTCTGATGGCCAGCTAGTACTATCCAAAGACCATGTCCTTTTTAACAAAAAAGCGACGGTTCCAGGCCCGCGTTTACGTGAATATGCGCACCGTATCTCTGACTTAGTTTATGAAGAACTAACAGGAGAGCGGGGAGCGTTCTTAACTCGAGTTGCCTATGTGGTTGTTCAAGATACAGACCCTTACCCATATCAGCTTCGCGTAGCGGATTACGACGGCTTTAATGAGCGTTTGGTTTTGCGCTCGAAACAGCCTCTTATGTCTCCTGCGTGGTCTCCAGATGCTAAAAAACTCGCGTACGTGAGTTTCCAAAATGGCCAAGCTGAAATCTTCATTATGGACATCTACACTGGTGAGCGAGAAAAAGTAACGTCATACCCTCGTCACAATGGTGCGCCAAGATTCTCGCCTGATGGCAGTCAGTTAGCTCTAGTATTGTCGAAAACGGGTAGCCTTCAGGTGTACACGTTGGACTTGAGATCTAAGAAATTGAAACAAATTACCCGCGGCAGATCAAATAATACGGAACCTTATTGGCATCCGGATGGAAAATCGTTAGTCTTTACTTCTGATAGAGGTGGTAGGCCACAGATTTATAACGTAAATTTGGCAGATGGTTCGACCAACCGTCTGACATGGCAAGGCAGCCAAAACTTAGGTGGGCAAATAACTCCTGATGGTCGATTCCTAGTTATGGTGAATCGCAGCAATTCAGGATTTAATCTGGCTAAACAAGATTTAGAAACTGGTGCAATGCAAGTGTTAACCAATACATTGCTTGACGAGTCTCCAAGTATTGCACCTAATGGCGGCATGGTCATTTATAGCTCTATCTACAACGAAACGAATGTACTTTCGATGGTGTCGATAGATGGACGTTTTAAAGCTAGATTACCGGCAACAAATGGGCGTGTAAGAGCCCCTGCTTGGTCACCGTTTTTATAGCAAATAAGTATTAATTAGTAAGGAAAATATAATGCAGCTTAATAAAGTTCTTAAAGGTCTATTGATTGCTCTTCCAGTATTAGCAGTGACAGCATGTAGTTCTAGCGACGAAGCAACAAGCGCTTCGGGTTCAGAAACTAACCAAGCAACTTCTGGTACTGAGAACAACGTAGATACCACAGTTGTAACACCAGTAGATTCAGAAAGCATGCTAACAGAGCAAGAGCTTAAAGAGCAGGCTCTACGTGAAACTCAAACGATCTACTTTGCATTCGATAACGCAACGATTGCTGGTGATTACGAAGAGATGCTAGCTGCTCATGCTGCTTACCTAAGCAAAGATTCTGACCTAAGCGTAACGGTAGAAGGTCACGCCGATGAGCGTGGTACACCTGAATACAACATCGCACTTGGCGAGCGTCGTGCACAAGCTGTAGCAAACTACCTACAAGCGCTTGGTGTACAA
The DNA here is from genome assembly GCF_002877365.1 of Vibrio sp. 10N.261.55.A7. Classification (GTDB taxonomy): domain Bacteria; phylum Pseudomonadota; class Gammaproteobacteria; order Enterobacterales; family Vibrionaceae; genus Vibrio. The sequence goes on along the minus strand of NZ_MCWZ01000321.1, from coordinate 20,947 downwards.
GCTGACCAAATCTCTATCGTAAGCTACGGTGAAGAGAAGCCACTAGTACTAGGCCAATCTGAAGAAGTCTACGCTAAGAACCGTCGTTCAGTTCTAGTATACTAATTCTCTTATGCCAATAGAGGGATAGCCTCATGTTCAGTAACTCAAAGCGAGTATTTGCGCTGATGTTACTGGCAAGTGCAGCGAGCGTATCGTTCGCTGCACCAGCTCCAGTATCGGACTTAAGCAGTACTACTACAGCAGCAACACCCACAACTACTTCATCACAGAATTCTTCTGAGACTGATATTCAACGTCTCGAGCGTCTTTTAAATAACCGAAATCGTGTTCAATTGAACATGCAGCAGCAAATCGATGACATGTCACTGGAGATCAGTGAGCTTCGTGGACAGCTAGAAAAAAACAGCTACGACATGCAGCAAATGTTGCAGCGTCAGCGTGAGCTATTTATTGAGCTGGATAAAGTTCGCGGTGAAATTAAGACCTCAGAAGCACCGATTGCGGCAACAGATGGCACTCAACCTACTGGCACATACAGTGCGAATGTTGATGAGCAAGCTGCTTACCAAAGCGCAGTTGATCTCGTTCTTAAAGAGCGTGATTATGCGGGTGCTATCGTTGCGTTGAAACAATTCCAAGTTGATTTCCCTGATTCATCGTTCTCGTCCAACGCACATTATTGGTTAGGTCAGCTTTATTTTGCTAAGAAGCAAGATAAGGATGCAGTGAAAAGCTTTGCTGCGGTAATCAGTTATGAAGATTCAAATAAGCGCGCAGATGCTTTGGTGAAGCTGGGTGATTTGGCAAAACGAAATAATAATGACGCGGCAGCCGCTAAATATTATCAACAAGTTGTTGATGAATATCCAAACAGTGCCTCTGCAAAGTTAGCAGAAAAGAATCTATAAGTTATTGTTGCTAGATTAAAGTTGAGTTTTAAACTTGTATAGTGACATTGAAAGAGGCGAATATTTCGCCTCTTTTTTATTACGTCTCTTAGTGAGGATAAGGAGCTTAATCTCCTTTGATCCTAACTGTCGTTAAGGTGTACAATGCTCGGATTCATGGAAGTTGCATAGAGCAAAAGCAATGAGCCACATATTAGATACTGTAGAAACAATTTATCCATTTCCACCAAAACCAGTTCCATTGAATGATGCGGAAAAGCAAACTTATATTGCTAGCATCAAGTCGTTACTGGCAGAGAAAGATGCGGTTTTAATCGCTCACTACTATACCGATCCTGAAATCCAAGCGTTAGCTGAAGATACTGGCGGCTTTGTTGGTGATTCACTTGAGATGGCAAAGTTTGGTAATCGCCACCCCGCTAGCACATTGATCATTGCGGGTGTTCGCTTTATGGGGGAATCTGCAAAGATTCTGACACCTGAAAAAACCATCTTAATGCCAACACTAGAAGCGGAGTGTTCGCTTGACCTTGGTTGCCCAGCCGACAAATTTTCAGAATTTTGCGATGCTCACCCAGATCATACCGTTGTGGTGTATGCCAACACTTCTGCAGCAGTAAAAGCCAGAGCCGACTGGGTGGTGACTTCTAGTATTGCGCTAGAGATCGTCGAACAGCTTGATAGCGAAGATAAACCTATTCTGTGGGGCCCAGATCGTCATCTAGGCTCATACATCGCGAAGCAAACTGGCGCAGATATGCTGTTATGGCAAGGCGAGTGTGTTGTTCATGATGAGTTTTCAGCCGATGCGCTGCGCAAGATGAAGAACTTGTATCCAGATACTGCCATTCTTGTTCATCCTGAATCTCCAGCAAGTGTTGTCGAACTCGCAGACGCAGTGGGTTCAACGAGTCAACTGATCAAAGCGGCAAAAGAACTGCCACAGCAAAAATTGATTGTCGCAACCGACAAAGGCATCTTCTTTAAAATGCAGCAATTGGTGCCAGAGAAAGAACTGATTGAAGCTCCAACAGCGGGCGCTGGTGCTACGTGCCGTAGCTGTGCGCACTGTCCTTGGATGGCGATGAACGGCCTGAAAGCGATAGAGCAAGCACTGCGAGACGGTGGCGAGCAACATGAAATTTTCGTTGATGAAGCACTGAGAGTTAAGTCTTTAATCCCTCTCAACCGAATGCTCGACTTTGCTGAGCAACTCAATATCAAGGTGAAAGGTAACGCTTAGTGCCTCTATGCCTCTTATATAATTGAAGTATTTCACAGAATTTAAGCCAGTCCTTGTGACTGGCTTTTTCATATCTGTTATATCTAGGTGAATAGGAATTAATTAGGATCAATGATGACCCTTTGGTTACATTTAAGAAAATGGCTTAATGCCAGCCTGTTTAAAATTAACAATCGTAATTTGGTCATACTGCTACTTCTCTATGTCGTGGTTTCATGGTTGCTTTTTATCATTGCTGGCGAACACGCCCTCACCGAAAGCTTCACCACTTTTATTTATTACTTGATGGTCACTGCATCGACAGTCGGCTATGGCGACCTTTCTCCTCAAAGTGACATGGGAAAGTGGGCGGTTGTACTATTTATTATCCCCGGTGGATTGAGTTTATTTGCGGCATTGTTAGGACGAGCAGCTGGCTCTGCTATTGAATATTGGCGCGCAGGAATATTAGGGAAACGGAGAATGCGAGTGGAAAACCACATCTTACTACTTGGTTGGAATGGCCAGCGAACAATGCATCTAATTAGGATGTTACAACATGAAGAGCATGGGAAAAGACCAATCATATTATGCAGTCGTTCCGACATTGAGAACCCTTTACCCGGTGAGATTGGGTTTGTTCGAGTGACAAGCTATACCGATGCACTTGAAATGAAAAAAGTGAACCTTGATAAAGCGAGCTGCATTATCGTAGATAACTTAGAAGATGATGTGACGCTGTCAGCGGCTCTATACAGTGCGAACACGAATCCTCAAGCCCATCTGCTGGCGTACTTTAAAGACGAAGCACTGAGCGACCTATTGAGCCAGCATTGCCCTAATGCAGAGTGTATACCGGCAGTAGGAGCGGAAATGTTGGCTAAAGCGGCCGTCGATCCTGGTTCTAGCGTCTTACATCAAGAGTTGTTGGCCTCAACTCGCGGTATGACTCAGTACTCAACGCATTATCCAAAGGATAAAGACGAGACCAAGGTGAGTGAAGTATTTAGCTTTATGAAGAAAAACCATGACGCTACCTTGATTGCCATGGACATAGGTAACGGTATTGAGCTTAATCCTCAACTGGAACGAGACATCCCAGCGGGTGCTCAGCTATTTTACATTGCAGATGAACGAATCGAGAACTTTGACTGGCAATAGAACGCAGTAACGATCTGTAGCCTAGGGTTCTGGTTATCTGGGCCAAACAAAAATGCCTACAAAAGAGACATCTTTTGTAGGCATTTAGCTATTTCTAGAGGACAGAAATTTCGTTGTAACCTAAGGCTATCGAGTCATTTTTGTCTGTTTACTCTACTGCTGCTCAACTAGCGCGACTCCACGCTGAGTGAGGCCGCATAACATGACAGGGATAGCGTTAAATATTTCTTCAAATTGCTCCATCCCTTCAATGCCTTGTTCAGACAATGTCGCCAACGAGGTTTCTGGATCATAAAGCATGCTTAGAGAGAGCAACACACCACCAAGCAAGGCATTGTCTTCGCTTTGCTCTGGCATAATGGTTTCCCAATCATCACGGGCGAGTTGCCAGCCTTGAAGCATACCTTCACAAAAGTCACGAGTTTGGCTCGTCACGACATCTTCATCATTAAGTTCACAAAGTAGAGGCCATTCCCATTCACCGGAAAGAAGGGCTGGTCGGTAAGCGTTCCACATCTGAATAATGAGTTCGATATAGCGCTCAAGCTGTTCTCCATCAGTGAAAGGAGCAACGTCTTCACCGCCCCACAAGAATGGTAGCCACTCCTCGGGTGGTAGGATGTTTGGTGCAGCGGCCATTGAAGCGACAAATCCTTGTGTCTTTGCTTCGTTCAAAAGCTTGCCATCAAATTCAGGTAACGAGAGGATATTTTCTAAAGTCAAAATGAGTACCAGTGCTCGGTATTAATATTATTACTATAGTAACAACTCACATACCAAGGAAAAAGAGTTGATGCTAGAATATATTCACTATAATTTTTAACAAATAGAAAATAATTCAAGTAATTATATGGAAATAAGTTCTTCGCTAAAAAGAAAGAGTATTTTGGCACTGGGGGTTTACCTGTGCTTTATAATCGCAACGATTGGTACCGTCAGCTATCTCGTTGTCGAACCTCCTGTTCGTGACAAATTAGAGCGAAACTTAGATCTAAAGACTCACCTTCTGGCTGTGCAAGTCGAAGAACCGCTCAATAGCGCAATTGGTGTTCTTCATAGTATTACGAGCCTGGGTGAGTCAAATCAGCCTCAGTCCGTTCAAGAAAGGTTCCTGTACTCCCTATTTAATACCTTAGATAATATTGCTGTCAGCGGTGGTGTATGGCCAGAACCGTACACCGTGGATAGAAACGTTGCTTATAAAAGCCTATTTTACAATAGAGCCAGTGACGGGAAGGTCGACAAAATAGAATCCTGGAACAACGCTTCAGCAGGCGGGTACGACAATGAGGCTTGGTATACCGTCGCAGTAAATCAGCCCAGTGGCAGTGTATTTTGGTCTGAAGTCTACATTGATGCCTACACCCAAGTTCAAATGATCACGGCAACGTCGCCTTACTATATTGATGGGAAATTTGCTGGGGTAGCGACGGTTGATTTGTCACTGGAAAATTTGATCAGTTTTGTCAGAAGGCATGCTTCGGAGTTTAACCTTGGGGTGATCCTTAGAGACGCGTCTAATGATGTGATCACTGAGTATAATTTCAAGAAACCCAAAACGATTTATATCAGCAGTCATCAGTTTGGCGGTTTTAATTGGTCAATTGATGTCGTCAACGCCAAGCGAACGGTGAATGATGAAGTCTATGACCTTGTCTCTCGCGTAGAGCAAGGGATCATACCTATCTTATTATTGTGTGTGATGATCGGTTACTACCTGATTAGCCACTATCTCATCAAGCCCATTATCCTTATTGCTAAAAAAGTGGATGACTCGAAAGAGGGCGGGATCATTGAGGTTAACTATCGCAGTCATGACGAAATTCGCAGGCTGATTGATACGTTTAATCAAAAAACGGGCTACATTGAAGCTGAAAAAGAAAAGGCTCAGGTCTCAGCTCAGGCAAAAAGTGCGTTTCTAGCGACCCTATCTCATGAGATTAGAACACCAATGAATGGCGTTCTTGGTACTGCACAGATTTTATTGAAAGACAATCTCACCGCTGCTCAACGAAAGCACCTAAACAGCCTGTACGACTCTGGCGATCATATGATGACGCTGCTCAACGAAATACTCGACTTCTCTAAGATAGAGCAAGGGCATTTAGAGTTTGACCGTACTGCTTTTCCGATCGACTCAATCATCGGTAGCATAAACAGTGTTTATCACACGCTGTGTATAGAAAAGGGCCTTCAATTTAAGGTTTACTCAGAGATCCCTTCAGGTCGTTGGTATCACGCAGATAAAGCGCGTTTGAGGCAAATCCTTTTTAACCTTATTAATAACGCCGTTAAATTCACTTCGCGTGGCTTTGTTGAAGTCTATTTGAAAGAGAAAAAAGTCGGAAACGACGTACAACTTATAATTAAAGTTAGAGACACGGGAATAGGGATATCTAAAGAAGCGCAAGGCCGAATATTTAAGCCGTTTGAGCAAGCGGAATCAAGTACAACGCGCCGTTTTGGTGGGACAGGGTTAGGGCTTGCAATAGTAAAACAAATTGTCGATTTGAACGGCGGAAACATAGACGTAACAAGTGAGATTGGCATCGGTACTAGTTTTGATGTCACTTTGTCTATAGAGCCCACAGAAGCGGGCTCAGTCGAAATGCAGGTGCATCGCAAACTTAATTATGATGGCCTCAAAGTATTGGTTGTTGAAGATAACCGGACAAACACCATCATCATAGAGACGTTTATGAAGAATAAAGGCTTCTCGTGTGATTGCGTCGAAAATGGTGAGCAAGCGATACAAGCCGTCGCACAGACTCAATATGACCTAGTGCTTATGGATAATCACATGCCAGTGATGGATGGTGTGGAAGCCACTTTGGGTATTCGTTCAATGAGTGGGCCGATGGCTCAGGTGCTCATCTTCGGTTGTACAGCCGATGTGTTTAAGGAAACACGAGAGCGCATGCATGGCGCTGGTGTTGACTACATAATCTCAAAACCAATCGATGAGTCGGAGCTTGACGATGCTCTCTATCGTTATGCTTCAAAATTGTACCAGTATCACCCCGAAGCTCGTAATAGTAGTTCCACTCCGCTTACAGAAGACATGCTAGTGAAACTTTATGTCGATCTTGAAAATCAACATTATTTCAAAGCTAAAGATTCAATAGATACGATTCTAGAAGCTCTTAATGATTGTAAGGATCCTGCCTTGATACGCCGCTTGAACAATATTCAACGAAGCTTGGAGCTCGAGGAGAGTCCAAATTATGAAGACGTCGATGTTATCACGGTCATGCTGGCTGAATACTGTAAGTAACTTTCATATTTTTACTGGATGCCAGTCTCTAATGTGACCAATGTGGCATTTGTTAGATTAACTCTCTGGTTTTTCTTTGAAAATTAGTTATTTATTTACCAAATCAAAATAACTTCGAACTATATCTCTATAAATTATGTGATTTAATAGCGAAATAAACCAGTCTTAAAGAAAGGGCTGGTTTATTGTTTTTGTTTATTGCTATTTAGGTAGTTTTTAGTTTTGTAGAGGATAAAGATGAAGGCTCGTGCCCCTTTCTGTATTCGCCATGCCGCGGCTGATACATTTGCGATGGTTGTATTTTGTTTCGTTTCAGGAATGATCATTGAGATTTTTATATCGGGTATGACTTTTGAACAGTCGCTTGCTTCTAGAACACTGTCAATTCCGGTGAATATTGCGATCGCATGGCCTTACGGTATTTTTCGAGACTTTGTACTTCGACAGGGACGCAATATTTCTGACTCTGGGTTAGCGAAGAACATTTCTGACTTACTCGCGTATGTGCTGTTTCAATCGCCTGTTTATGCAGCGATTTTATTCGTTGTTGGAGCTTCGACCGATCAAATTGTCACTGCCGTAGCAAGTAACGCGGTTGTATCTTGCGGAATGGGCGTACTGTATGGCTACTTTCTCGATATGTGTCGTAAGTGGTTTAAAGTGCCGGGTTATTGCCAACAAGCTTAAAAGAAGTGTTGAAAAAATGCGCTTTAATGTCAATTAGTAAGCACTTGATCGACGATGATGGATTTTTTTTCCAATACCGCTTGACCAAGTAGAGCAGAATCATTAAATTAGCGCCTCGTTAACGCATATCGTTAACACACAATACGGTGAGTTGTCCGAGTGGCTGAAGGAGCACGCCTGGAAAGCGTGTATACGGCAACGTATCGAGAGTTCGAATCTCTCACTCACCGCCACATTTTAAAGCCTTGCTTTTGCAGGGCTTTTTCACATTTGAGCATTTGGTTCTATTGTCAAAGCGACAATAGAGGCGAAAATGGAATCATGCAAGATACCGAGTGACAGGGCGCAGTCAGCCCGTAGATGTAACTATCTCATTCAGACTAAGACAGGTGTTTACACCTTTCGTTGGAACATCCTTGCCAACGGTAAGCACCATCAACCAAGAGTTAGTCTTAAAACCAGAAACTATTTAGAAGCGGTAAGCGTAGCCTCACAGTTGGCTCGCTCGATTCTTGCTATCTCTAATTCGACAATTGACCAAGTTAAAGCAATATATGCTCAGTTCTCAGAAACTCAGGCAGAGGGTGCTATGCGACTTAGCCAGATTGATATCGAACGTGTGCTTAGTGATTTTTCCATTAAAAACCAGAAAGATTATCTGAGTATATGGTGTTCGTTCTTGGCTCTCGTAAATGGTGATGTACTTTCGGTAGCAGATGTTCGGCAGTCGCATATTGAGGGCTGGAAAGCGACTCAGACGTGTGCTGATGCAACTCTAAAGAAGAAGCTTAGATTGCTATCAAGTTGTTTTGAAAAGGCTCATGTAGCTTGTGAGGTGTACTGGTTTCGTTACAGGGTTAAGGCATCAAAAGCTGATAAAAGACGAGCTTTCGCTGTTGAAGAAGTTAAGCAAATATTTGAGGCTACAGCTTGTTTTAAAGCGGATGTTGATTATTGGCGTTATTCATAATACAAATTTAGCAAAGCCACAAACAAACTATTGTCCAGAGATGCGTTTAGTCAGCCTGCCAGCTAGCAACTTCTTTCCCGAAACTTCTTAGAGCGTTTGATCTGATGTGTTTTGTAACTCAAAATTAGGCAAGACAACTAATGAACAGTACCTAGCTTACTAGACAGATTTTTTCCGTAATCCTCTACTCAAACTTCAAACGAATCATTGATATATCATTAGCTGCATATATTCATTGAGCAAGATAGACACTAAGTAAAAGCTGAATTATCCGTCTAGTAAGCGTTTTATTTTGCAGCTACTATCTACTCTCTGGTCTAATAAGCTGCGAGATATAACTATCACGATTTATTAAAAACCGTATTAAAAGGGCTGAGTAATCTTCTGAAACCGCGTGCTTGACAGATTTGCGTTGGCTCAATGCTTTGCGCCACAGCTGACACTTGGGTAAATGTGTAAATGTGTTCAATTCAGTAAAGCTGTCAAACACTTCAAAGTATCTAAAAATGGGGCCGTACACAGCATCGATCAGATGAAATTTATCTCCTGAGAAAAATGGTATACCAGATATTTCCTTTTCTATAAATTGAAATTGTCCTTGTATTTCAGTATGAATATTTTGAAAACTCGTCTTGTCTTTTGCATTGTAGAGGCTGGCTGTGTTGTTCAGTATGGCGGAACCTAGCTCAATCAATGCTCGATGATGCGCTTTCTTAAAGCTATCCCTTGGATGTAAGGAATTTGCTGTTATTTCATCCAGATACTCACAAATGACAGACGATTCAAACAAGGCTCGATTGTCATCAACAATTAGAATCGGTACTTTACCCAATGGTGATTTTTGTTTAAACCATGCCGGCTTATTCGCAAGGTCAATATCAGTTCTGGTGAAAGGAATGTTTTTTTCTTCTAAGGTAATAATTGAACGTTGCACATATGGGCATAAAGCATGGCTAATGAGATTTAAAGTTTGATGTTTCACAGTTGGTTACTCTTATGCTTTGATCTGTTTTGATTGAAGGCAAGGGGTGATGGCATAGCTACCGCCACCTAGAGTAAGCTGCGATACAGCCATCAAACTAAGGAATAGTGGGTATTCCCATCCTCCACCTGAGTTAGTGAATAACCATCCGTTTGAATAATGTGCCCAAGTAGCGCCAAGTAAGATGGGGATAACAAGTGCTGAAAAGAGCCGCGTGTTAAACCCCAGTATAAGTGAGGCACCAGAGATAACCTCTACAACGAAAACAATATAGGCAAGAGCTTCAGGTAATCCTATTGAGCTAAAATACTGAGCGGTGCCCGCTAACGTAAATACGATCATTTTAAGATAGAGGCTGTGTGATAACAGTACGCTACCAAGCGAAATGCGTAAGAAGAGTATTCCTGTGTCAGTATTAAGTAGTTGTTTCATTGTTAATTTTTCCGTTCTAGTGAGTGTAAGAACATAGTACGGCATTGCTTGATGGCACGGCAATTGGCATAATGTGCAAGTGAATATTGCACAATTGCAATGGATTGGGGGGGCGCATGGATTGGAATTCATTGAAGGTATTTCTGGCGATTGTTCGTAGTGGGTCCCTTTCCGGGGCGGCAAATAATCTTGATGTTAACCATTCAACTGTTTTTAGGCGTTTGAATGCTTTTGAAGAAGAAATAGAAGGACAGCTATTTGAACGTAAAAACAACCGCTATGAACTAACTACATTGGGGCATGAGTTGTATGAATTTGCTCTAAACATTGAAAATTCGTTTGATGGCATACGTCGCCATATTATCGGTAAGGATATTCAACCCAAAGGGATAGTCAAGATCACTGCCCCGAATAATATCGCTTACCGTTATTTACCTCGTTATATCACCAATTTTAATCTCGAATACCCTGATATTCACATTGAGTTATTGGTCAGCAATCAAGAGTTTAATATGTCTAATCGCCAGGCTGATATCGCGGTAAGATCGACCTCTTCACCAGCAGAACATTTGATTGGAAGGCAAGTTTGTACTCTCAATTGGAGTGTATTTGCAAGTAAAGCTTATGAAGATAAATTTGGCTTGCCTAACAACATAGGTGAGTTAGCAAAGCATGTTTTAATTGGCGCTACAGGCGGTATGTGTCGACTACCGACATTCATATGGCAAGACAAACACTTTGCTGATCAAGTTGTAACTCGTTGTGATGATTTAACTGCAATGTCTTACTTTGTCGAGTCCGGTCAAGGGTTGGCTTTCTTACCTGATGATCAATCTCGGCCTGAACTAATAAAACTATTTGCTATCCAAGATAGTCAGCCGAGTAATATATGGTTGTTAACACATCCTGACTTACGTAATGTAGAAAGAATAAAATTGGTCATGCAGTATTTAACAAAGGCTTTTTCGCAGGAGTGGCCATGCTGAACTATAAGGTAAGCATCGGAATAAAATTTCACAAGTTGTTTAAACTGATAATAAATAGTTGGCCATCGCTTCGCGATTATAGTCAACTATTTCCACTGCTCAATAGGGCGTTATGTAATTAAGGAAAAAAACGAAATTTCAATCCTTATCTTGATGGCTTAGATATTTCGCCATTTTGTCTAGGTCAGGCCTTTTTTCGTTTTACCTATCTGTCATTCATATCCATCATCGCTTTGCCTTAGCTTCCCACTTTGTTCTGTTAAACATTTATGACAGTCTAAATCGGGGATTGACGTCTTTCATTTTTTAGTTAATATATACGCATATCCATATATGAGTATAAACAAATGCTACCTCACCAGTTTTTTAAATTACTGTCCGATGAAACGCGAGTGCGTTGCTTAATGTTGATAGTTCGCAATGAGTGCTTATCGGTTGGTGAGTTGACTCAGGCATTGCAAGAAAGTCAGCCAAAGGTTTCACGCCATCTTGCGCAGTTGCGTTCAAACGGCATTTTGACTGATGTACGCCAAGGGCAGTGGGTGTTTTATCGGCTATCACAAGATTTACCCGGTTGGATGCTAAAGTTGATTGATGATCTTATCGCATCTAACTGTTTGAAAACTGAATATCAGCAAGACATTGCGCGCTTAGAGTCTATGGACTCGCGCCCAACATGTTGCGTCTAATGACTAATTTACGTTTCACCACTAACTGAGAGATAAGAAAATGACAGTTAAAGTAGGTATTAATGGTTTTGGCCGTATCGGCCGTCTAGCACTTCGCGCTGCTTTTGATTGGCAAGAGCTAGAGTTTGTTCAAATCAATGACGTCGCGGGAGACACCGCAACGCTTGCTCACCTTTTAGAGTTTGATTCTGTGCAAGGGCGTTGGAACCATTCGGTAACGGCTGAAGGTGACGACATGATCATTAACGGTCAACGTATCCACACAACGCAAGAGCGCGATATCGATGCTATCGACTGGTCGGGCTGTGATGTGGTTATTGAAGCAACGGGTGTTCACCGCAAAACAGAATTCCTTAACAAATACCTGGCGCAAGGTGTCAAGCGTGTCGTTGTTTCTGCACCTGTTAAAGAAGACGGTATTGCTAATATCGTTGTTGGTGTCAACGACGCGATTTTTGACCCTGCCGTTCACAAAATAGTGACAGCCGCTTCTTGTACAACCAACTGTATTGCACCGGTTGTTAAGGTGATCAACGAGAAATTGGGTATTGAGAACGCCGCCTTTACTACGATTCACGATCTGACCAATACTCAGACCATTTTAGATGCGCCCCACAAAGACCTGCGTCGCGCACGTGCATGTGGCATGAGCCTAATTCCAACCACAACGGGTTCAGCGAAAGCGATTGTTGAGATTTTCCCTGAGCTTGAAAATCGCATCAATGGCCATGCAGTACGTGTACCTCTAGCGAACGCGTCACTGACCGATATCATTTTTGAGGTTAAGAAAGACACCACGGCTGAAGAAGTGAATGCGTTGCTAAAAGAAGCGTCAGAGAATGAACTAAAAGGCATTCTTGGCTTTGAAGATCGTCCACTGGTTTCTATTGATTACAAAGGCGACCAACGTTCAACGATTGTAGACGCTCTATCAACGATGTTGGTGGGTAAGCGCATGGTTAAAATCTACGCTTGGTACGATAACGAAATGGGCTACGCAACGCGTACCGCTGAACTTGTTCGCACCGTTGGCTTAGCATAAGGAATGATGAAAATGACACACCCTACATGGCAACTTGATTTAGACGCTGGTGCATTAGTATTGACTCCTTGCCCAGGCACGAAAGACGCAGACCTTGACGCTTCGCTTGCACAGTTAAAAGAGCAAGGTGTGGAAGCGATTGTGACTGCCCTTGATAGTGATGAATTAGCAAGCAAGAACGTTTCTGAACTTGGCGCAAAAACCCAAGCTTTAGGTATGCAGTGGTTCCAAATCGAGATTGAAGATGACTGCGCACCAGGCGCTGAGTTTGCTTCAAAATGGAAAGCAGCAAGCCCAGAGCTGCATAAGATCGTCGACAATGGTGGAAAGGTTGCTATGCACTGTATGGGCGGTTCAGGTCGTACTGGTCTATTTGCTGCTCACTTGCTTCTAGAAAAAGGCTGGAAGTTAGACGATGTAATTCGTGAAGTTCAAGCACTTCGCCCTGGCGCGTTCACCAAGCCAGTACAAGTGACTTACATTAATGCGGTAGCGTCTGCTTAAGCGAATCTGATGTTCGGTTAATAGTAGATAAAGAGCTTTTGGGATTTCTTACTTCAATACAGTGAGACCAAAAGCTCTTTTGTTGTGATGAGTAGAAATGACTATGTTCTCAATCCCTATGTTTGCAAACTTAAGTAAAAGTGTTCGTCAGTACATGCTGGTGACGTTCAACTATTGGAACTTCACCATCACGGATGGCGCGCTTCGAATGTTGGTGGTTCTCTATTTTTACGACCTTGGTTACAGTTCGTTAGAGATCGCCTCACTGTTCCTGTTCTATGAGTTCTTTGGCGTGGTGACTAATCTTGTCGGTGGTTGGTTAGGTGCGCGGCTTGGCCTCAACAAAACCATGAATATTGGATTAGGGATGCAAGTGATAGCTTTGGGTATGCTCGCAGTACCAAGCGCGATGTTGACCATTCCTTGGGTAATGGCGGCGCAGGCGTTGTCGGGTATCGCTAAAGACCTCAACAAGATGAGTGCCAAAAGCTCAATCAAAACCTTAGTGCCTGATGAGCAGCAAGGAGCGCTTTACAAGTGGATTGCGATACTGACTGGCTCTAAGAATGCATTGAAAGGGGCTGGATTCTTTATTGGTGGCTTGCTGCTGTCTACCATTGGTTTTCAGTTCGCTGTACTTGCGATGGCCTCTGTATTAACACTCGTGTTCATTGGCAGTGTTATGAGCCTAGAAGCAGACATGGGTAAGGCGAAAAACAAGCCGAAATTCAAACAGATATTCTCTAAGTCTGAATCCATCAACATCCTGTCAGCGGCTCGTATGTTCCTGTTTGGTGCTCGTGACGTGTGGTTTGTGATTGCTCTGCCTATTTATCTCGGCAGCGTGTTTGGTTGGGATCATTCATGGGTGGGTGGCTTTCTCGCGGCTTGGACCATTGCGTATGGTTTTGTTCAAGGCGTTGCACCGAAGATCACGGGTAAAGCGGAAGGCAAAGTGCCGGATGGTCGCGCTGCTTTAAAGTGGGCTGGCGCTTTGGCCATTGTGACAGCGGGGATCGCGTACTCGGTTCAGGTGGGTTGGCAACCAGAAATTGCGATCATCGGCGGCCTAATGTTGTTCGGCGCCATCTTTGCGGTGAACTCTTCATTACACTCTTATCTTATTGTGAGCTACGCAAAAGGGGATGGGGTCTCGCTTGATGTGGGTTTCTATTATATGGCCAATGCAATGGGGCGTTTGATTGGTACGATTTTGTCTGGATGGGTATTCCAAATGGCCGGTCTTGCTGCGTGTTTGTGGGTGGCATTTGCATTCTTGGTATTAACGACTCTTATTTCGATAAGATTACCTAAAATCGTCGACGCGAACTCTTTTCAAAGTTAAAACGGAATAAAAGTCAAAGCGATGCATAAAGAAAGGGCTGCACCGAATTGATAAACGGTGCAGCCCTTTTTGTTTTGGTGAAGAATACTTGTCTACTTCTATTGGTATCACATTAGTGTGTGTTTAACCCGTTCCTGTGATTTAAGTTCTAACCACAATTTTTCTTGAAAAGAGTTCAACACCTGGGCTATATCGTTTTTGTGACGCGTTAAGGGCATGCTCTAAAGCGCTGTCGCAAATCAAATCAAATTGCTGTGGCAGTGAATTAATCTTGATCGGTAAAAAGTCTAACAAGCGGTTATCACCAAACGTAGCCAGCTTAATTTGGTTCATCAGTTCAGGACGTTCCAATAGCATATCGAGAACGCCCTCTAAAAGTGTATATGAGGTGGTGATGATAGCATCTGGAACCTGATTAGCTTGAATCCATTGCTCTATCTGCTCATAGCCGTCTTGCCGGTTAAAGTGTTGCCCGTAGCCTAGTATTGTCTTCACGCCATTTGTATTTGCAGCGGATTCAAAACCGAGTTGACGCTCCTTGGATATGTTCAAGTCAGGGAGGGCCCCGATTAATCCGACGGTTTTCGTCTTTGCATCGATGACAGAGTTGGTGAGTTCAAGAGCTGCGCTAAAGTCTTCACTCACAATACAAGCAAAATGCTCGTCATCGAGAGGTCTATCAATCGCAATAACGGGCGTGCCCGCATGTTGAATCGACAGATAAAACTCATTGGCATCAGGTAGGGCACTCGCGACGAAAAGCGCATCTATGCGTCTTGAAACGAGCGCATCGGCAACTTTTTTTTCCGTTTCAGGGTCATCGTCTGAGCAGCCAATTAAAATCTGATAGCCTGCTTTACGTGAGTTCTGCTCTAAAATTTTGGCAATACGTGCGTAACTGGTGTTTTCTAGATCCGGAATGATGAGGCCAAATGATCGACTATTACCCGCACGCAAAGAGGAAGCGGCATGGTCTGGGCGGTAGTTATGCTCTTGAACAACCGCAATGACTTTCTGTTGGGTCTTTTGCGATATGCGATATTTCTGTGCCTTGCCATTAATGACGTAACTTGCCGTTGTTTTGGATACTCCAGCTATTTTTGCAATCTCATCTAACGTCATTGCGGATCCTTTTTTGTGCCATTGATCATATTTATAATTATTAGCGTTGCTCTAAGCTTGAATTATAAGCTGAATCGATTCAGTATAAAAGCTGAAAGGATTCAGCAACGTTCAAAAAAGTCTAAACAATGAAGTTTGTCACTTATTGAGCTCTGTTTTACTCCTAAGACATAAAGAAGGAACACGCTTTATGTCGGTTTTTTTTAACTAACTGCTGAATCGATTCAGCAGTTAAGCAAACCAATAACAGAATACATGCGGCCTTATCGCATTGAACCGAGGCAAGTAGCTATGCTTACATTGACAACGAATGACATCACTTTGAATCAGTCTTTTGCTGATAAGACAGAAGCCATTAAATCAATTGCAACGGATTTAGCCCATAAAGGTTTCGTCAAGAGTGGCTATGAAGCGGGCATGTTGACGCGTGAATCTCAAAACTCGACCTACCTTGGTAATGGCATTGCGATCCCTCATGGCACGACTCAAACTCGCCACTTAGTCACTCAAACTGGTGTCTCTTTGCATCATTTCCCACAAGGTATTGAGTGGGGAGAGGGCAACATAGTTTATATGGCGATAGGCATTGCCGCACAGTCAGACGAGCATCTTGGCATCTTGAAACAACTCACTAACGTGTTGTCAGGTGATGAGGTTGAAGACCAGCTCAAGCAAGCCACGTCCAAACAGCAATTGATCGACATTCTGAACGGCAATGCTCAAAGCGGTTTAGTCTTTACACCTGATCTTATTCAACTTGAGTTTCCTGCCACCGATATGATTCAACTGTGCGCCGTCGCGAGTGGGCTATTACGAAATCAAGGTTGTGTTGAGGCTGAAACCGTCGCCGATGTGATTGCAAAAAGCCCAACACACCTAGGTGGTGGCGTTTGGCTTACAAGCAGTGCAGTAGCGGTCAAGAAAACCGCCATGGCGATTGTGAGTTCGGCAGCCGAATTTTATTCAAACGGCTCACCAGTAAAGATACTTGTTGCAATTTCTGTGTGTAATCAGCTTCACCAAGACGCGCTGAAGCAATTGACCGATCTTGTGTTTAATAAGCAGCAATCCTCACTGACAACTATGTCGCAATCTCAACTGCTTGAGTTTTTCTCGGGTAGTGAAGCTCAGCCTCAAGCAGAGGGTTCAGAATCGAGTGCTGTGAGTGATAGCGTTGATTCGTATAGCGCTGAATTTAAGATTAAAAATGCCCATGGCTTGCATGCTAGACCGGGTGCCATGCTTGTCGCGGAGGCGAAGAAATTTGAATCCACAATCAAGGTTTCAAACCTCGACGGAGATGGTGCTCAAGTGAACGCTAAGAGCCTAATGAAAGTGATTTCTCTTGGCGTTAAACACGGCTTCACTCTTCAGTTTGTTGCTGATGGCCCTGATGCTCAGCAAGCCATTGAGTCGATTGGTCAAGCGATTGAATCTGGCTTGGGTGAAGGGTAGGAGAATGACGATGAGTACGAAAAAAGTAGTCACGATCACGCTGAATCCAGCGCTCGATCTCACAGGTCATCTCCCAAGTATCAATACTGGCAGTGTAAGCCTGGTCGAAAAAGGATCGCTTCACGCGGCAGGAAAAGGCGTGAATGTCGCGAAGGTGCTTTCAGAGCTAGGCGCTGAAGTGACGGTCACCGGCTTTCTGGGATCAGACAATCAAGAACTTTTTTGCCAACTTTTTGAACAGCTAGGAGCAAAAGACGCTTTCATCCGAGTTTCTGGCTCGACGCGCATTAACGTTAAGCTGGTTGAATCATCAGGTGCGGTCAGTGACCTCAATTTCCCAGGCGTAAAAGTAACAGGTGAGGCAATAAAGGATTTTGAACAAACGTTGATTTCACTTGCTACTGAGCATGACTATTTCGTGATTGCGGGCAGCCTGCCACCGGGAATTTCTCCAGAACTGTGCGCAAGCTGGATTGAAACGCTTCGTTCCCTAGGTAAGAAAGTCATTTTCGATAGCAGTCGAGAGGCGTTAGCTGAAGGGATTAACTCTCAACCTTGGTTAATAAAACCCAATGAAGAAGAGCTTTCACAGCTACTGGATAAGAATCTCACAGAGCTTGATGAGTGTATGACGGCAGCAGAGACATTAGCCAACAAGAACATTGAAAACATTGTCGTTTCAATGGGAGCTGAGGGCGTGATGTGGCTAAACCAAGAGCAATGGATGCACGCCAAACCACCGAAAATGGACGTGGTAAGCACTGTTGGTGCCGGCGATACATTGGTGGCTGGCTTGTGCTGGGGCCATATGCAAGACATGAATAAAACCGATTTGCTTCAATTTGCGACTGCGCTTTCAGCATTAGCCGTTTCGCAGGTTGGCGTGGGAATACCATCGATAGAACAGTTACAAACTCTACAGCAACAAACTCAAATAAATACGATAAGCCAGAAGCAATTGCTATCAGGCCAACAAGGAAAAGGGTCAACATTATGAATATTGCCATCATTACCGCTTGTCCAAGTGGTGTTGCCAACAGCGTGATTGCGGCTGGCTTACTGGAAAAAGCGGCAGCAGAACTCAACTACAATGCTTACATAGAGTGTCGTTCTAGTGTTGTAGAAACGAAGACATTAACGGAACAGCAAATTGCGGATGCGGAAGTGGTTGTGATTGTTGCTAGCACGCCAGTTGATACCACGCAGTTTATTGGGAAGCGTGTTTACCAAGCAGAGCTTTCTCAATGTATTGAAGACAGCGTCTCTTTCTTAACCTCCGCGGTGAAAAACGCGACAGAGTTAACCAAAGAATCATCAACAAGCGTACAGCTAGGCAATGGTAGCGATAAGAGCAGTCAAAGTTCCGCGAAGAAGATCGTCGCGATTACTGCTTGTCCGACGGGCGTTGCTCATACTTTTATGGCGGCAGAAGCGCTAGAAAAAGAGAGCGTAAGGCTTGGTCATGAGATTAAAGTAGAGACTCGCGGTTCGGTTGGAGCGAAAAACCAATTAACGGCGGAAGACATTGAACAAGCTGATCTGGTTATTATCGCCGCCGATATTGAGGTTCCGCTTGAGCGCTTTAATGGTAAGCCTCTCTACAAAACCAGTACTAGCTTGGCGTTAAAGAAGACAGAGCAAGAGATCAACAAAGCATTCCAAGAAGCGAAGCCTTACCAGAACAGCGGTCAATCAGCGAATACGCCTGCGACTGAAGAGAAGAAGGGCGCATACAAACACCTAATGACAGGGGTGTCTCACATGCTGCCTGTCGTTGTTGCCGGTGGTTTGATCATTGCGATTTCGTTTATCTTCGGTATCGAGGCGTTTCAGGAAGAAGGAACACTCGCGGCTGCATTGATGACGATTGGTGGTGGTTCTGCATTTGCCTTAATGATTCCTGTCTTGGCTGGTTTTATTGCCTTTTCAATCGCAGATAGACCCGGCTTAGCTCCCGGTCTCATTGGCGGTATGCTTGCGAGTTCGACGGGTGCAGGTTTCTTAGGTGGCATCGCGGCCGGTTTCATCGCTGGTTACTCAGCCAAATTGATCGCAGATAAAGTGTCGCTGCCTCAGTCAATGGAAGCACTCAAACCGATTTTGATCATTCCGTTCGTTGCGAGTTTATTCACTGGTTTGGTGATGATTTACATCGTGGGTGGTCCTGTGTCTGGAATCATGTCGGCAATGACGGATTTCCTAAACAACATGGGATCGGTGAATGCAGTATTACTGGGCGTGATTCTTGGTGCGATGATGTGTTTTGACTTAGGCGGACCAATCAACAAAGCGGCCTATACCTTTGGCGTTGGTTTGCTTGCTTCTCAAACTTACGCACCAATGGCAGCGATTATGGCAGCAGGTATGGTGCCAGCTCTGGGTATGGGTTTGGCAACGTGGTTAGCAAAAGACAAGTTCGAAGCGGGTGAGCGAGAAGCGGGTAAAGCGTCATTTGTATTAGGGCTATGCTTTATATCAGAAGGTGCGATTCCATTTGCAGCGAAAGACCCAATGCGTGTTATCCCTGCGTGTATGGCGGGTGGTGCGTTAACCGGTGCGCTCTCTATGTTGTTTGGTGCTCAGTTAATGGCACCACACGGTGGTTTGTTTGTACTGCTTATTCCCGGAGCAATTTCACCGGTCTTAATGTACCTCGTTGCTATTGCGGCTGGCACAGCGGTAACAGGCTTTGGGTACGCGTTCTTGAAACAGAAAGAGCAGCAAAAAGAAGCGGTAGCCGCTTAGTTCGAATGTTGATAGTTTGAATATTAATAGTTTGAATGTTTGATGTCCCCCGGAAGATGCATCACAGCGTTACCTAGCGAATAGGTAGCGCTTTTTTCCATTACACTCTAATTGTCTCTTACTTGTCTTTGGCCTTGCCTTCTAAGGGAAACCACCTTAAAGCACCGTTAGTTTCAAAATCATTGACCTCTTTACACACCATGTAGTGTTCACCTACCTGTAGAATAGAACCCAGTGAGTATGCCTGATCTTGGTAGTAGCAAACACGTTTAGCGGCACTCGCGCCATCCACTGCAATAATTGTTTTCCCAGGGGTTGAAATCACATTGGCACTGGCATTCGCTGATGCAATAGTGAGTGTTGCGATTATCAGTAATACTTTCTTCATAGCCGTTCTCCTGAGTAGTGACCTAATCCCATTTTCTTTGGTATCTAGGCAGCATGCTTTCATTGCCTAAAATGCCACCTTGGTGGATGTAAATGAGAGTTTTGTCTTCGAATTTGTGTCGATGCTGCAATAAATTGCGCCACATTAAAGGATCATAGAGCAAATCGAACTCAACGTATGTTTGCTCGAGCAATTGTTGCCAAATAGCATAGTCTTCTTGGTACAGCCTACCAAAATGATGCTTTTCATCTAAGGTCAAAATTTGAGGATGAGACTCCGCTTCTAATTCAAGAAATTGTTCAGTTAGGTATTCTTTTCCACCGACACATGGACACGTAACGACATCAATGCCATGGGGCTTAAGGTGTTTACTCAAATATAAGGACGTTGTGCCTGTTCCAGACGGCAAAGCCACCAGGTAATTACGTTCTGAATCGTATTTACTCCAGTGCAGAATCTCCTGCGCTAACTCCTTTACACCGTATTCTGCCATGGCTGCACGACCACCTTCTGGCACAAATAGACAATCGGCCGTGGGTTGGCGAACGGTTTCAATGTAATCACGAGGGTGGATATTGTTGTCTGAGAGTTCACTGACAGGGATAACCTTAGCACCCATATCTAAAGCGCCGCGATAGTTTCCTATTGGGTTTTTCTTTAGCCAATTGGGTATACGATCAACATAGAACTCCAATTGCCAGCCTTTGATAAGCGCCAGAGCGGCAAGAGAATTTAGTGAATTAGCTTGCGCAGAGCCATAACTGATCAGGGTGGTGATGGTCGCGTCTTCGTTACTTAAAAGCTGTTTGAATTTTCTCGCCTTATTGCCACTAAATTGGCTATGCAGTTTGTCATCGCGTTTTAGGAAAAACTCGATGCTTTGAAAGCTATGTTGTGTGACGGGAGAGCTATTTAAAATCATCGCTAAATCTAGATTTGGGAGATGGTCTGATTATATCAATTTAGGTAGTGATTTTCTAAGTAGAATGTTTTAACAGCACTGAATCGCTAAGAATAAAAAAAGGTTCATCG
>NZ_MCWZ01000320.1:1861-49272 GCF_002877365.1 Vibrio sp. 10N.261.55.A7 | reverse complement strand
TACCTAGACAGTGGCGATGCGGATTTGTTACCCGTTTTAACACCTGGCGCAACGATCTTTGTGCCTAAGCAAGAAGAAGAGATTCGTTCTGGATCTAATACTGTTTACATTATGGGGGAAGTTGCCGAGCCTGGTGCGTACGAAGGTAAAAAAGGTGCGACCTTTATGGACATCCTCGCGAATGCCGGTGGGCCAACCCGTTTCGCTGAATCTCGTCAGATTCGTGTTATCAAAGCGAATGGTCAGGTCGTTCCTTTCGACCTAACGGCCTACACTGAAGGATTGAAAGGTGCCAAACCACCAGCGATTAAAGCTGGCGACGCGATTTTTGTTCCAGAGAAAACCGACATGAATGAGAAATCTTGGCTAAAAATAGCGCCAAGCAGAGCGGTTAATGTCATGGGCGAAGTTGTACGTCCTGGGCGTATAGAATGGTCAGATGAAATGGATCTTATGGATTTACTGGCTCATGTGGGTGGCCCGACCCTTAGAGCAGATACCACGAAAATAGAAGTCATCGACGCGAAGAAAAAGCTGGTCGTGTTTGACCTAGACGATTTCATCCAAAACGGTGCACAACAGTCTGAACTACCGCGTATTGCAGCGGGTTCAATCATACGCGTTCACGATTTACCGCAAGACCCGTCAGATAATAAATCCCAGTGGGTACGCCAAAGTTCTGATGCGTCTATTTACGTATTTGGTCAAGTCAACGCTCCCGGTCGTTATCGATTTACGAAGCAGATGCACTTTCTTGATATTCTGTCTGCGGCAGACGGCCCAACAAAAGATGCCGACATTCACAACATACGCATTACCCACCGCGACAAAACCTATTCACAGGTGAGCAAGCTTAATCTTTCACTCTATTTTGAAACAGGTGATGAGAATCTGTTACCCAACGTCACTATGGGCGATACGATCTATATCCCAGAGAAAGATAAGAACTGGTTAGACACATCAAAAGAATCGACCGTTCGAGTGCTCGGTGCGATCAACAATCCAGGTCGATACAACTTCAATGACAATATGACGATACTCGACATTCTTGCAGAAGCGGGCGGCCCAAGCGAGAACGCGTTTATCGAAAAAATATCCGTCGTTAACATGTCGTGTTGTCAGGGGCAGGCTCGTACCTTCGATTTAACCGAGTTCAGTAAAACCGCCAACATCTATCAGCTACCTGTTATACGTGCAGGCGACACAATCTTCATTCCTGACCGTCGTGAGAGCCTAATTGAAAAGGCACGAGTGGGTTTGGAAGATATCCTACGCTTGACGACGACCATCGTATTAATAGGAGCATTGTAATGAGCATTCCATCGACCCATGCCGAAATTGAACAGATTTATCTCGCGGCAGAAATGGCCAGTTGTAAGTCGCTTTGTATAACGGCCTGTCAATCTGATGAAGGTGTTACCTCTGTTGCAACGGCATTAACTGAGCGTTACCTTTTAGCAGGTCACAAGGCGTTATTGGTAGACCTCAATATGTTCAATCCGGCTTTCAAAGAACTGACCATCGAGTCTAACGATGATACTCAATGGATAGAACATGTAGACAGTCATCAATTGTTTACTGGCGTTGCAATACCGGGCGATCAATCCACACAACTTGCCTATAAAGATCCTACGTTTATGGGCCATGCTGTCAAAAAATGGGAAAGTCAGTTTGATCGTGTGATTGTCGATACCTCGCCACTTCTTCAGGTCAACCATAGAAATATTCCCGCACAAAGTGTGGCGAGCGCTTGCGATAAAACCATTCTTGTCGTTAAGGGTGGCGATACCACATCGGGGCAAATAGAAAAGGCTATCGAACTGTTAAACAGCCAAAAGATTGATTTGCTGGGCACTGTGCTTAACGTCAAAGATCAACCAACATTAAGCATGGAGATACTGCGAGAAATTAACAGGATTCCTTTTCTGCCTAAAAAGATTCGTCAGTCAATTGGACGCTATTTACTTCGAAACGAATTCTTATCTCAGTCCGCATAATGTCAGGCACGTTTTTATTATCGTAGTAACCGATCGAGCTTTGATTCGTATATCGACCGAAGCAAATACGTAGCAAGAGCGTAGAAAGGAACACAAAAATATTTGTCGAAACCTGTACTCTTATCGCAGCTAATTGAAAAAATTCACTTATTCTTATTAGGTAACGTTAAAAAATGGAGTGATGAATGAATCAACAGCCACCACCTAACAAACAAACGAATACCGATGATATTGGGATTCAGGAGCAAACGCCGCTAAATAACCCTGCTTTGGAAATAGAAGCGTTTGTAGATGAATCGATATTGACTCAAATGATCAAAGACACGAGTGCAGATGTGATTCCTATTCTTATCGACCACTACCTAGAAGAATCACAATTGCGTCTGAATAACATCGATCTCGCACTGTCCGATAAAAATTTGGAACAGCTTGAGTTCGAAACCCATACCCTAGGCAGTTCTGCCCTCGCCCTTGGTAATCACGTGCTTTCACGCTCGGCTCGCGAAATCGAAAGACTCTGTTTAGAGGGGAAACCAGAACAAGCGTTTGAAAAAGTCGATTCGCTTCAAAACGTCGCTAGGAAATCACTCAGCGCAATTTCACTGAGAAAAGAGCTTGGATTTTCTGAATCTTCTAGTTAACGGTGACTTAAATTGGTGCTTGAACAATAATTTAGATAATCACGATTCAATTATCATTAAAGCTATGCTAAACACTATAAGATTGATGTTTCATATAATGACCACAAGGACGTAGCCGATGAGACCCAAGGTACTACTAGTAGAAGACTCAACATCGCTTGCCGTACTTTACAAACAATATGTTAAAGATGAACCCTACGATTTGTTTCATGTCGAAACGGGTCGCGAAGCCATCGCATTCATTGAACGAAATGTTCCCCAACTCATCATTTTAGATTTGAAACTTCCTGACATGTCAGGTGAAGACATTCTCGATTGGATATCTGAAAATCAGATACCGACATCAGCGGTGATCGCCACCGCACATGGCTCTGTCGATATAGCTGTAGGCCTGATTCAAAAAGGCGCCAAAGATTTCCTCGAAAAGCCGATTAAAGCCGACCGACTCAAAACTTCCATTACGCTTCATTTAAAACAAGCCAAGCTTGAGCATTTAGTCGAAGATATTGAAGCAAAGTTTGATCGTAACCGATTCCACGGTTTTCTTGGTGGATGCCTGCCAATGCAAGCGGTGTATAAGACCATTGACTCTGTTGCACCAACGACAGCCAGTGTTTTCATTAATGGCGAAAGTGGAACGGGTAAAGAGGTATGCGCTGAAGCCATTCATAAAGAGAGTCAGCGTAAAAAAATGCCATTCATCGCTATAAACTGTGGAGCGATTCCGAAAGATCTGATGGAGAGCGAAGTATTTGGCCATGTTAAAGGCGCATTTACGGGCGCGAGCGGCGATCGTAAAGGGGCGGCTTCGCTTGCAGACGGAGGCACACTCTTTTTAGACGAACTCTGCGAAATGGATCTAGAGATGCAGAAAAAGCTTCTGCGCTTCTTACAAACCGGCACTTTTACCCCACTCGGTGCAACTAAAGAACAGAAAGTCAACGTTAGAATTTTATGCGCAACGAACCGAGACCCTCTACTCGAAGTTGAGGAAGGTCGCTTTAGAGAAGATTTGTACTATCGTGTTCATGTTGTTCCAATTGAGATGCCACCACTTCGCGAGCGCGGAGGTGATATCGCTGTACTTGCTAATCACTTTCTAAAGCTCTATGCAAAAGAAGACGGTAAAAAATTCTCTGGTATCAATAAAGACGCGGAAAACTTGCTGAAACAGTACCAATGGCCAGGTAATGTGAGACAACTTCAGAACATCATCCGTAACATCGTTGTACTAAATAACGAAAC
Source organism: Vibrio sp. 10N.261.55.A7 (assembly GCF_002877365.1). Classification (GTDB taxonomy): domain Bacteria; phylum Pseudomonadota; class Gammaproteobacteria; order Enterobacterales; family Vibrionaceae; genus Vibrio. The sequence continues at coordinate 45,389 of NZ_MCWZ01000320.1, read as the reverse complement.
GAAACTCGCGGTTGAACATTTGCCCGCTCAGATACTGAATCAAAAAACCAAGGCAAGTTCGAAGGCTTCACCAACTGCATCACTTCAAACCCTGCAACCATCACCCGCTCAGGAAGCGTTGCTTGCTCCTAGCCTTGCTGAACCAGCGTTGGCGAACGACACTCAGTTACCTGAGACGCCAGCAAACCCGACGGCAATTCGTCCAATGTGGCAAATTGAAAGAGAGACCATACAAAATGCCATTAACTACTGCGACGGAAACGTACTTAATGCTGCGGTACTCTTAGAGCTAAGTCCGTCAACGGTCTACAGAAAGAAACAGGCTTGGGAAGCCGAAGATGAAAGCAGTACCGTCTGAAGCGAGCGCAAGTGACACATGCAATAAAAAGGTTTGGCTATTTATCGATAGCCTAACCTTTGGCGGCATCGAAACACATGTTTTGGAGCTTGCTAAAGGGCTGAGGTTAATGAATATCGACGTTTCTGTCGTGTTCAGCCATTCCTATAAAGAGCCAGCAATGCTCGCCGAAAAGCTGCAGTTAGTGCATATCCCGTTTTTCTACCTAAACAAATCCTACCCTTCCAATAATACTTATCAGTCGCTAGTTCAAGCGATAGCGCTTCATGAACCGGACCTCATTCATTCTCACGGCTACAAAGCGAATATCATCAGTAAGCTGGCGCGAATATTCTCTAAGATAAAGTTTAAACAAGTCTCCACCTATCATGCGGGTGAAACCCCAACAGGAAAAGTTTGGTTTTACGATCTCGTTGATCGTTATAGTTCAGCCATATCAGATGCTCGCTTGTCCGTTAGCAAACTTATTCAGCGCAAGCTCCCTGCCCGTTCGCATCGCCTCAATAACTTTATCGACATACAATCCGTAACCCCGTCAACAGGGAATCAAATTGCATTTGTGGGGCGGCTGAGTCATGAGAAAGCGCCTGACCGATTCCTCAACCTTGCTAAACAGAACCCAAATCTAGAGTTCCATTGCTACGGAAGTGGTCCTATGGAAATCGAGCTGAAAGCCATCGCGCCGCAAAACCTAACCTTCCACGGCCATCAAACCAATATGGAGCTATTATGGGGAAAAATTGGTTTCCTTGTGATCCCTTCGCGATACGAAGGCTTACCCATGTCAGCACTTGAAGCTATGTCTCGTGGTATTCCACTTCTCTGTACCGATGTCGGCGATTTACACTCATTAATTGCACATAAAGTGAATGGGTTTATTGAGACATATCCAGACGAACTGAGTAGCCAACTGAACGTATGGCAAGCGATGAGTGAAACGGAAAAAGACTGCATCCGAAATGAAGCACAACTCACTATTGAGAAAGAATATTCGACGTTAAGTGTCCTACCACAGCTTTTGGAGATCTATCAGATTTGATTCTCAAAATGAGAATCGTATTTCACCAAACTAAAATAAATCCATTTAGCATTTAATAACAACAACTTACCTTAAAGCAACTATTGGCATCTCAATTGCAATACCCCTATTAGAAATCAAAATTCAGTATTAGATTGAATTAAGGGGTAAATATGAAAACGACCAAAAACGTTTTATTTGTTCACTACGGTGATGACTGGTTACGAGGCAGCGAACAATGTCTGTTGGACCTAATTACAAATATTGATCGTGTTCGTTTTACGCCATTCGTTCTAACAAACAATCCTTCTCTACACCAAGAAGTTCTATCGCTGGGTATTCACAGCGAGCTGGAAGAATTCTCGATCTTATTGGGGTGGAAAACCCCGAGATTTAATGTTCGATCTTGGTTTGAACAAGTTAAAAGTGCAAAAGCCTACATTGCTAAGGCAGAAGTTGACCTTATTCATGTCAACAGTGGTGCGCCTTGTCAGTGGATGTACACTGTGGCGAAGGTAACCAACACGCCTATGGTGACACAACTTCATTCTGATTACTCGGCACGTGACCGTGTAACACTAGGATTGCATTTTTCTCCTCACATCATCGCCGTGAGTAAAGCCATTACTCATCAATTGGTGAAAGATGGATACCCTCAAGAACGTCTATCTATCGTTCACAATGGCATCGATGTTGAACGTCTAGAAAAACAACCGAAAATAGACGTGAACAAAGCGCTAAATATAGATGAAAACTCGTTTACGTTTGCGACTGTGGGCTCACTGATTCACAGAAAAGGTGTCGATCGCCTTTTACTCGCCCTTCGTCATCTGATTCTTGAATACCCGCACGTCCACTTAGTCGTGATTGGTGATGGCCCACAACGTGAGAACCTTGAGCAACAAGCCGACTATCTGCACCTATCAGATAATGTGCACTTTGTTGGCGAACAGAGACATGTCATGGGGTGGTTAAAAGGAGTGAATGGATTTGTAAGTGGCGCGCGCCAAGAAGCTTTTGGTCTCGTGGTTGCGGAAGCGGCGCTTGCTGGGCTTCCTGTTATCGCGCCTTTTGAAGGGGGTATACCTGAAATTTTAACCCACAAAAAGAACGCTATCTTTTACAAAAACAACAGCACAGCACCGATCGTCAATGCAATGCGGGCTGTAGTGAGAAACCCAAATAGTTCGAAAACAGTAGGTTCAATGGCTCGTCAACATATTTTAGACACGCACACTGCTGTGCACAATGCTCGTGGGATCGAGAAGGTTTACAGCCAAGTAATGTCAGAAACACGACAACCTACAACAACGGTTTGGCAAGCAATGAGCCCTATCCGTACTTTCCTTTCGAATCGAATTGCATAAGGAGATGATCATGAAACCGACACAAAATCATTACCTTATCTTTGACCCTACTGCCTTTTTAGGTGGGTCTAAAATAGCAACAAGAGAAGCACTGTCATTGACCAGTGAATCGAAAACAAAATATACCATTGTTACGGCTCACCAAGGCTCTTGGGATAACAGTTTTTTTGCAGAGCATCATGATGTGGCGTTCGTACAATTGCCAGAATTAAAGCCATTATCAAAAATTGAATGTGGCAAGCTGTACTGGCTTAAACAATGTATCTATATGCTTTTTCTTTTAGCAACCATGCTTCGCATCACGAAAGTAAATGCACTCGTTGGTACCTCTGGACCAGGGGTCGACATGAGCCTTTATCTCGTAAAAAAGATTACTCGAATAGCAGTGATGCAGTTTATACATGGCCCTGTTGCCAAGTCTCGCTCAATTGGGTACTGCCTGACCATTGCGGATAGCGTGTTCTATCTTACATCAGCCAAGAGCAGCATCCACAAGGCGATCAACCACTATCAGAAGTCGAAAATGACGAACGTTGAAGCTTATCATGCAACGAATCTAATCATTCAGAGTGGTCAATACGAAAGATTCGAAAACGGAATCGCGCAACACAACTGGCCTAGCCGAGTTCAATACGACTTCCCTACTGTGTTCTGGTGCGCTTCATTATTGAAATGGAAGAGACTCAATTTATTCATCGACGCATCTCGATCGATTGAAGATCTTTGCCCTATCGCTGCAAATGTCTGTTTTATTAGGCCTGTTGATAGCTCACTGTCTGTTTGTAAAGCCCCTGTTTCTATGGCTCATTTTCGCTGGTATCAGGAACCGAGTCATTTAGACGAGATACGCAGTCGAAGCAATATCTTCGTTTCCACGAGCCAGAATGAACCTTTTGGACTGTCGATTTTAGAAGCGATGGCGGCGGGCATGTGCATTATCATTCCAAGAGATGGGGCTTATTGGGACACCGTGCTCACTCACAATGTCAATTGCATTAAATACGCCGCCGATGATGCAGGTTCGTTAGCCGACGCGCTGGTTTACGCAAATAGCGACCGAACACTCGTTGAACAACTGGGGTCTGGCGCTTATCAAATCTCGCTCTCTTATCAAGCAGAGAACAGTTATCGATCCATCATAAATGGCTTCAACCACCCAAGGTTGAGCGATCATCCAAGCACACACGACCACGAGCATGCTTTAGATTAAGTGCCACATTCTATTCAGTGTTAAATAGCTTTCATCAAAGTAGCGTTTAAAACGCCGTATCATTTTATTAAGGGACAAGTTATGAAATTGATTCAGTTACCAAAATCAATATCAAATATGCTGATTTACGCCGTTAGCTTGTTTCTTGCGAAAGGCATTTCATTAATAATGCTGCCGTTTATAGCGCGTTATTTGTCACCCGACCAACTAGGACAACTTGAGCTGCTTGCAACTACTACGGTATTCCTTAGCCTACTGGTGGGTTTCGCTATGCATGAGAACCTATACCGGTTCGTTGGCGAGATTATAGAGCGGAATCTGCAATTTAAAAAAGTGTGTGAATTGTACACCTATGCGGTGGTGATCTCTGCAGCGGTTGGGGTCACAGTTTCCGTTGGGCTTTTCTTTGTTCCTTCCTCCGAAGGCATTTTATCAACACAAAACATCTCACTCATTGCTTTAGTGCTGGCTTTTGAAAGTGCACTTGGGATCAGTACAGCATGGTTACGCTTCCAGGATAAAGCGAAAACATTCTTTGTAATTAGCATCTTGAGCAGTGTATTACAGGTATCTGGCGTTATCTTCGTTTTGCTTTACACTCCATCGGTCACTAACATCTTCGCAGTCGGTGTGGTTACATCGCTCATTCAACTTGTCATTTTGCATGGTGTTAATCGATTTAACTGGGTTTGGGCTGGGTTAAATCATTTGCTCGCCATGTTGCGATATTCGACCCCATTGATGCTTTCTACTCTCGTTGCATTTGGGTTAAGTGGCGCAGAAAAATGGATCATCGGTCTCTCAGTGTCCATTGAGACGCTTGGTTACTATGCTGTCGCGGCAAAGTTCTCACTCGCAATGTGTATATTGGTTCAACCCTTTGGAATGTGGTGGATGCCAAAACGTTTTAACGCTCTATCCAAAAAAGGAGCAAGCTATACCGTGCAAGTGACACAAGTTGGAATTCTATACATCACGATACTTGCATTGGCCGTTGGCAGCTTTAGCCAGCTGTTTATTAGTGCAGCCCTTCCTTCCGCTTACCTCAATGCAGCGACGCTAGTGTCCGGTGTTATCGTCATGGCCTTGTTCAAGGAACTCGCAGAGCTAGTAAACATTGGAATTCTTAACCAGAAAAAAACGCATTGGGTTCTAAACATCAACATTATTTGTACCTTGTTAGGACTGACGCTCAGTTGGGTATTAACATCAACTTTGGTGTTTGGGGAACTTGGCATCTGGGGCGTGATCATAGCCATTTCAATTGCACAGGTTTCGCGCGCCGCACTGTTGCTTTTCTATAGCCAAAAGCTAAATCCACTTCCTTATCAATATCATGCACTACTATTAATAATAGCGAACACGTTAGGCTGTTTAGCGATAAACCTTACAATAGGTACGTCATTATGGTTAATAGCAACCGCAACCATGGGCGTGGCCTTTAACGTGCTTGTCGCCTATCGTTTCAATATGTTTAGCGCATTCAAGCTGCCGAATGTTGCCAACCTAATTCTAAAACGAGCTTAAGCACTGATGAACAATCAACAACGTCTGCCATCCATTTTAGCCATCGTATCTTTGTGTGCGGTTATTGCGGCTGCGTGGTACTTCGTTCCTCACCCTGCCATTCCTATTGTTATTGCAGCGTTGCCTTTCGCCGCTTTATTTGCATTGAGCCAAACTTTTTGGCTTGTCATGCTTTTTGTTTTGTTCTCTTTTTTTCGCATTCACGAAGCAATACCCGCGCTCTATTCTCTGAAGATTCCTCTTCTATTATCTCTGGGGGCCTTGTCGGCTTTACTTTGGCACACCTTGATCAGTAGAACGATTCAAGTTTACTGGCACCGTTCACTCACTTGGCTCGCCATTTTTTGGGCACTGGTCATCATTGGCATCGTGTTCGCGTCCAATGTTGGGATTGCGGTGGCCAATTTCAAATCGATCTATTGGAAGATCATTGTAATGACGTTAGCTATCGCGTGGCTCGTCAATAATGATAAAAACATTGGTCGTGCCAGCATGTTAATCACGTTATCAGGCGCACTCATTGCTTCTGTCGCGATTTCTAACTCTGTGAATGGTATTGGCTTGGTCGAAGGCACACGTGTCACCATTGGTCGTGATTTAGGGTCAATGTTGGGTGATCCTAACGACCTTTCTTTGGTTCTTATGTTTCCGCTCGCCTTTGCAATCGGACTTGTCACCAATAGAAAAATTCCCGTGAGCACTCGTTTCATTGCTTTCGTCACAACCTGCTTGCTCATGAGTGCAGTGATCGCGACGCAAAGTCGAGGGGGGTTATTAGGATCCGTTGCAGTTATAGGTATTTACGCCATTAAGCTTATTCGCTCTAAAGTCTTATTACTCTCGTTAGGGAGTATAGGGGCACTGGTACTGTATTTTGCGGCAGGTATTTCCGACCGAGCGTCTGGAGGTGCAGCAGAAGCCGGGATTGATGCCTCCGCCATGGGCAGACTTTACGCCTGGGAAGCGGCATTTAAGATGGCGTTACATAACCCATTAACCGGTGTGGGACTCGACAACTTCTACGTAAACTACTTCTATTACAGCCCCCATTGGGATGGCCTGAATCATGCGGTACACAGTACGTGGTTTGGCGTACTTGCCGAGACAGGATTTTTAGGCCTTACGATTTTTGTCATCTTCATAACTTCATTGATCTTGAGTGCTCGCAATACGCTGGCAGAAATAAAAAGCCAACCCGAACTCTATTCAGCAAACCTGACAGTCGCCGCCAACGCGGTTTATGCCGGCCTGATTGGCACCATCGTCTCAGGTACGTTTCTAACTCAAGGATTCAACTGGCCCATCTATATTCTCGCGGCGCTCACTGTCGCTGTTGCGAATATTGCAAAGGAACAGACCACGACAGAAGTAACCAATGCAACCAATGCAACTAATGCAACTAATGCAACTTAAGCTATTTCTATTACGCATGTTTACATGATGCCTTCTTATCCTAGAGCATAAGCAGTCCAACTTGTGCCCGAAAAGAACAGTCAAAATAATTCTCAAATTGAGAAACACGTTTCTTAATTGAATAATCACCAACACAACAAAGCTAACCCATTGTATTTAAATGATTTATTAAGTTGGCACAATCTGTGTAATAGAACCTGTATCAAAATAAAAATACAGGTGACGTTATGTTGGCAGCAAGAATTAATGAAATGAAAACTTGGCTTCAATGCCACCCTAACCCGGCTTATCGCAATCTATTTTTGACTCTCAAAAAGATTCGCACCTTCGAATTACCTACACCAATGTTATTGAATAAGGCTATATACGGCTTGTACAAGCTGATCTCAACGTTTTGGCAATCCATGACAAGAATCGTTTTCCATACCCCTGCATTTAAAGGGCGACTGAACAAGTTTGGCCGAGGTCTTTATCTCTATGGTGGCATTCCATTTGTGTCTGGGCCTCTCATTATTGAGCTTGGAAACAACTGCCGTGTATCAGGGCAAACGACTTTTAGCGGTCGGACACTGTCGAGTGAACCTATGTTAGTAGTTGGAGACAACGTCGACATTGGTTGGCAAAGCACCATTGCGGTCGGTAACAAGGTCATTATCGAAGATAACGTTCGAATAGCCGGCGGTGCTTTCATTTTCGGTTACTCAGGTCACCCACTAGATGCAAAACGCCGAGCGAACGGAGAAGCGGATGATCATTCACAAGTCGGAGACGTCATACTCAGAAAAGACGTTTGGCTCGGTACCAATGTCACCGTTAGACAAGGTGTCACCATCGCTGAAGGAACCGTCGTTGCAGCAGGCAGCGTCGTAGTGTGCGATCTTCCTGCTCACGTTATTGCAGGTGGTAATCCGGCTAAGGTTATTAAACCCATTGACGCGAATCAAAATAAGGAGAACTGTCATGCATGATCTCATCGTATTTGGTGAAGACTTCGGAGGTTTACCTTCAAGCACGCAGCACCTTATTAAAAGACTCGCAGAGCAACGAAAAGTGGTATGGGTAAACTCTATCGGTTTACGTCAACCAAGGTTCAATCTCAACGATACTAAACGCGTATTCAATAAACTCATGGGACGCGCCAAATCTGGCTTTGAAGCGAACCCATGCGAATCAAATGCACTTTCTGCGAATCAGGGTATAGCAAGCATAAGTGTTCAAGAACAAAACATTACCATCGTTAATTTGAAAACCATACCGGCTCCAAAGTCGACACTAGCGCGAAATACGGCGAAAACGATGATGCTGTCTCAATTAAAGCCGATACTCGAAAAAGCCAACCTTGTAGACCCGATACTTTGGTGTTCATTGCCCACTGCCGCTGATTTATGCGGCTCGTTAGGTGAGTCTGCAGTTGTCTATTACTGCGGTGATGACTTTTCTTCTCTCGCTGGCGTCGATCATTCCGTTGTCGCAGAACATGAAAAGAAACTTATCGACAAAGCCGACCTGATTTTCGCGGCCAGTGAAGAAATGCGCTCTCGCTTTCCTGCTTGCAAAACGCAATTGCTTCCACATGGTGTTGATGACCGCCTATTCTCAACGAAAGCTCAGAGAGCGGAAGATCTTCCGAACCGAGGGCGACCTATCGCTGGATTTTATGGCAGCCTGTCCAACTGGCTCGACTACGACATGATTGGCAAGGTCGTTGCCGATAATCCCGAATGGGACTTTGTGTTCATTGGCCCGCAGGAGCTTAATCAATCAAAGCTACCGAATAGTGACAATGTTTTTTACTTAGGCCCTAAGCCACATAACCAGTTGCCGCAATATAGTCAGCATTGGGATGTGAGTCTGCTACCCTTTAAATTAAATAAGCAAATTATTGCATGTAGCCCATTAAAACTCATGGAGTATTTAGCCGCCGGAAAGCCTATTGTTTCCACCGACTTCCCTGCCCTAAAAGGATACAAGCGTTTCGTGAATGTCGTCAGTGATAGTCAGAGCATGAGCCGTGCATTGAAAGAGGCTCGTCAGCAACAAACCTTACCAAAAGGTATTGTGAATCAACATAGCTGGGATTCTAGAAGTGAGTTTGTCGACTGGATGTTGGAGCTACTATGAATGAGTTAAAGTTGCGTTTCATTATTATCCTCAGTGGCGCCTGGAGAAGACGCTACCTGATCTTCTTGCCAATATTAATTCTGCCTCTAGTTGGCGCAGGGATATCTAAGCTCGCGCCTACGTCTTATCAGTCGCACACCAGCATGCTGATTCAAGAAACCGCTAAAATGAATCCGTTCCTCGAAGATATTGCCGTTTCAACCATGCTTAAAGACCGACTAAACGCACTGAGTACTTTGCTTAAAAGTCGACACGTTTTACGTTCAGTCGCACTTGAATTAGGGCTGATTGATGAAAACACGACGCCAGCAGAAGCCGATCAAATCATGTACGAGATATCAGCGAGTGTCAGTGTCTCTCAACTTGGAAAAGACTTTCTAAAAATTGAACTCAAGTCTGACCAAGCGGAAGGCATGAAAGAGCTTCTGCAATCCATCAGTGATCACTTTATTGAGCAGTTACTCGCGCCGGAACGATCGTCAATAGAAGATTCAAGCGAGTTCCTCGCGATTCATATAAACAAACGACAAGACGATCTCGATAAAGCAGAAGATGCCCTCGCGGATTTCAAAAATATTAATTCTTCTGTCAGCCCTGAAATGCAAAGCCAAAGTCTTACCCGCTTAGCGTCGTTAAAACAAAGCCTTGCAGAAAAACAAGCCGAGCTTGCTGGCGTTAAAAAAAGTTTAGGGAGCCTTGATGAGCAGCTGTCTAGAACCAACCCAGTGGTAGGGAAAATAGAAGAACAAATTATTGATATTAGAAGTGAGCTGAGTTTACTTAGAGCCAAATACACTGAAGAACACAGTGCGGTTCAAGCTAAAAATCGTGAACTTGCTCGATTGGAGAGTGAACGTGCCGCGTTACTGCAACTAGACCAACCAAATCTCAACAGCGACCAACTGTGGGATATCGCCAGTACGTCGACACTTTCTGATATGTCTGATGTTCAACCATTGCTTGTAACGCAATTACATAGCCTACAGCTTGTACGCAGTCGATACGAAGCGTTGAATGAAGAGACAAAAAGTCTAAAGCAGATGATTTTCGAGCTTGAGCAGAAAGCGAATAATTTTGGTGACAACGCAAAATCTCTATACCGATTACAACGCGATGTTCAGATAAAGAGACAACTGTATGATGAACTTGTAGAGCGTTACGAAATGGCGCAACTTACCGGTTCACTGGGCGTATTTGAACAGAACAAACGAGTTAAAATCATCGACTTGCCCTACACTCCAAGTCACCCGTCAAATTTACCTATGATTGTCTTTATCATCGCAGGTTTCATAGCAGGTATTGCTTTAGGTTGCGGGCTTGCGACTATCGCAGAACTTTTTGACACCTCGATTCGTCGTAAGGAACAGTTAGAAGCACTAACAAATGTTCCCGTGATCACCATAATACCGAAAATCAACTAAGGCGAGACTACACCTTGAGCCATAATGCTAGAGACAAAGACACTATCTAGGATGATTGGCTCTCCTAGTATGTAACTTGATTAATTTCGACTGTGTCATCTTGGCCCTCCCTTTCACATTTGGTCAAAACACCCTTGTATTTCAAATGATCCTAAATCATCGTTTAGGATCATTTGTATTTAAGCCGCAAAGTTAATTGAAGCCCCGTCTTAAGCATCGCCCAGTAAACCAATCTTATCCTCCAGACACACCCACCTTATTACTCGGCATAGATGGTTATTGCGCTCTCACAAACATTCATATTTCCCACTTTTATCTATTCCTCAATCTGTTCCTCAATACGATTCTCATTTTGACAAACCGACTATCCTTAGACCTAAAATCAACATAACTCGTTGAATAAAATACAAATATATAATTGGCACACTCTCTGCAATACCTATTGAGAATCGAGTGACAACTGACACTCATTAAGAACGTAACTCAAGGAGCAATTATGAAAAATGCAAACGCACATTCAGGACAAACTGTTATTCATGTCGTGCAGCACCTTGCTCCTGGTGGTTTAGAGAGCCTAGCACTTGACCTACTTGCTTTTTCAACGCCACTCAATCGAGTAATGATTGTGAGTTTAGAGGGTGAAAAACAACAAGCGATTGAGAAGTGGCCACGATTAAAACCGTTCGCTAACCAACTGCATTTTCTTGATAAAAAGCCGGGCGTGAAACTGCAAACGTTATCTCAACTGGTTAAAATGTTTAACGCTGTAAAGCCAGACGTTGTGCATACTCACCACATTGGTCCTCTTCTATACGCTGGGTTGGCTTCTCGCCTGACTTCTGTACCTGTTAGGATTCACACCGAACACGATGTTTGGCATCTAAATAATGACAAGCATTTAAGATTAGAAAAAATGGCGCTAGACGTTGCCAAACCACAGTTGGTTGCGGACGCTAACCTAGTCGAAGAAACACTACTGAACCACTTCTCATACGACCAAACAACGACGATCAAAAATGGCGTTGATTGCGAAAAGTTTGCTCCGGGCAGTAAAGAAGTCGCTCGCTCTCACTTTAACCTACCACAAGACAAAAAAATCATTGGTTGTGCTGGGCGTCTAGAAACAGTGAAGGGACATGACCTCGCGATTGCGGCACTTTCTTATATGCCGAAAAGTGTCCATCTTGTTATTGCGGGGCACGGCAGTCAACGAGAGCAATTAGAAACAATAGCCAATCAATACAATGTTCCGGATCGTGTTACTTTCTTGGGTCTTGTCGATGACATGCAACGTTTCTACCAATCACTCGATCTTTTCTGCATGCCTTCACGTTCAGAAGGGTTCCCGCTTTCTCCTCTTGAAGCGCAATCTTGCAACATTCGTACAGCTGTGACTAACGTTGGCGCAAGCGAAGAAACGTTATGCCCTGAAAGCGGAATGCTGATAAGAGCGAATGATATTCACAACATGGCTGAGGTACTGTTCCACATGCTATGCCACGCAGTAGAAACCCAACCTCGTCAGTTTGTTATCGAAAACAACGATATAAGAAACATGGTGAAGGCGTATGAGTCTCTTGCGGTACAAGGGCAATCTCTGGAGGCACTAGCATGATTGAATCTATGATCATCTTAGCATTGGTAACAAGCGCTGCTTTGATTGTTTATCACCACGTTGGCTACCCACTTGTACTGAAGTGGTACGCCAAACGTCACCCACAATCAAAAATGAGTGATCTAAAGCGTGGTTATCGAAACAGTAACTTAGACCGTGTTCGCCCGTCGATCACCATTCTGGTTGCAGCCTATAACGAAGAACGTTGGATCGCCGAGAAGATTCGCAATCTAGCAAGCCTTGATTATCCACGTAATCGACTCACCATCATAATTGCTTGCGATGGATGTACAGACAACACCGTAGAGATTGCGCAAGATACAATCCAAGAATCAATTTGTAGCGATGTTCATTTTGAAATTCGCGACTTAGATAAAAACCAAGGAAAAGTGGCGGTTATAAACCAACAGATGCGCACTATTTCTACAGACATTACTGCGTTATCTGATGTGTCAACACTTATCTCGATTGATGCCCTACTGGTTGCCGAGCAAAATTTTAAGGACAAACGTACAGGTGTCGTGAACGGTCGTTACCAATTGCTGGAAACTCGCAATGCTGGTGAGGCGAGCTACTGGCAGTATCAGAGTCAACTGAAACGAAATGAAGCCTCTCTGGGTTCTACGTTAGGTGCTCACGGTGCTTTCTATCTGTTCCGAACTCACCTATTCACCCCATTGGATTCAAATACTATAAACGATGACTTTGTTCTTCCAATGCTTATCGTTAAACAAGGCTATAACGCGATTTACGACGACAAAATGGTGGCGGTGGAACTTGAACCGACAAGCCAAGTCAACGACTTCAAGCGTCGCCTACGTATCTCAGCGGGGAACATGCAACAAGCGATTAAACTGTTTAGTTTATTCAATCCAAAATATCGAGGTGTGGCCTTTGCGTTTTTCTCAGGGAAAGGCTTGAGACTGACCATGCCCTACTTAATGCTGGTATGCCTGATAGCCTCAATCATGCTGATGGACAACCCACTGTTTCTCGCGGCTTTAATTGCTCAACTTAGCGTCTATGCGCTATCGAGCTTGAGCCTACTATTTCCAACCATTTTAAACTGTAAACCGTGCAAATTAATTTCCTACTTAGTAGCCGGTCATTTTGCTAATTTCGTTGGCGGAATGCGTTACTTGCTAGGTCTTGAATCTGGTCGATGGACACGAGTAAATCACTAAGGAGCTTATTATGACTACTACAAAATCAACCCGTATCTCAATTTGGTGTGCAAAACGAATTTTTGACTTAACTGGGGCGATCGTCGGCTTACTTCTACTTAGCCCTGTTATGCCATTCATTGCTCTCGCGATTAAACTCACTTCGCCTGGTCCTGTTTTTTATAGACAGCAACGCGTTGGGAAATCAACGCCTAGTCATATGGAGTTCTTTGACATTATTAAGTTCAGAACCATGTATCAAGACGCAGAAACTCGTTCAGGTGCCGTGTGGGCAACAGAAGGTGACCCACGAATTACGCCAGTTGGACGCTTTTTGAGAAAGACGCGTCTTGATGAAATCCCACAACTTTTTAATGTGGTTAGCGGCGAGATGTCATTAATTGGCCCACGCCCAGAACGCCCAAGCTTCTACAACAAATTGGAAACGGCTATTCCTTACTTTGCTGACCGCACATATGGCGTGATGCCTGGCATCACGGGCCTTGCTCAAGTGAACCAAGGCTACGACACTTGTATTGATGACGTACGCCGTAAAGTCGGTTTTGACCATAGTTACGCACTATCCATGTGTTCAATGCGCAATTGGCTGATGATGGATTTAAGCATTATCACTAAAACGATTGTCGTTATGGTTGACGGCCGAGGTCGTTAATTCATAAGGCGTCATCTAGCTTCACTTTAAAGAAGAGTAATCATTGGGTTACTCTTCTTTTTCATTCGTTAAAGGCCGATTAGTTCCATCAAGACAATAGAAGCTAGCGCCATGCTTTGATATCATAGCGGCAATTATTTCTGCTTATATTATTACGGATTTTGTTCATGCATTTATCTCAATTGACTCAACCTATCTTTGATCACCTATACCGTGATATTACCGAGTTTCGTAGCACCTTTGACCTTCCCGTAGCTGACGCTGCTAGCCTGAACGATAAAGCGGACACCTTACATACTTCTTTGATTATTGAAGAACTAACTGAACTCGCTGAAGCAGACTGCAAGATGGAACAAGCAGACGCCATCATCGATAGTGTTTATGTATTAATGGGTCGCCTGGTTCACCTAGGGCACAGTCAAGTAGAAGACAACTTAGCGATCAGTTATTTAGTGGATTTGCTACTCAACGTTGCGATCAATCGCGGCATTGAATTTATACCATGCTGGGACGAAGTGCATTCAAGCAACATGAGCAAAGTGTGCCGCAACGAAAAAGAGTACGCAGAAACAGAAGCGTTCTATGCAGAACAAGGCATCAAGTTAATGGCGGTACAAAAAGGCGACTACATCATTGCTAAATGCGCAGAAGACTTCGTCTCAGAAAGCAAAACCATTCGCCAAGGCAAAGTTTTAAAATCTGTCTATTACCGCCCTGCAGACTTAGCGCCTCTAACTAAGTAAGCCAAGTAAACGAAGTAGTTGCCCTTAGGGTGAATAGAAATGAAAACGCGAGCCATTGTCTCGCGTTTTTTTATTGCTGCTTATTTTTCAAATGGCTCTAGGCTTAGATAAAGTTAGGTTCCAAATTGACTAGGCCTTAAATGACATGGCTAATCAAATAACAAATGAAAAATCCACTTCAGATACATGCTGTGGATAGACTCTGACGGGCTGCTCCGCCTGATAAATATTGAACGCAGGGGAAACGAGTTCAGATTGACCAGCTCGGTCTGTGTCTGCCTGGTCTTTATCAGCAACGCATGTATAACCCAGTGAATAGGTCCCTTCTTCAACATAGCCAATATCGAACTCATAGTGAATACCATCGTAAGTCGTCACATTTGCCGCAGCGACTGGTGCGACAGCATAGAGGCCCTCGTTAGAAAAGCCCCCCATATTGGAACGAGCCACTCGACTTGGATACAAATAGACAGCGTCAACAGTAAAAGCAACGCGATTGTCTATTCTGCACTGCTCCACAATTGAATGACTAATGGTTCCCGACAACAGACCGGCATCTCGTTCGTCTATTAAGGTGAATGAATCGCTTTCAATGGTGTACGGATCGCTCGCATCTGTTGGCGCTTTGAGGCCACCACGAAGATCAAATTCCACAATGAAATGATTATCACCAGATTCAAGAAGCAAGGTGCTGTTGAAGTAGAGCGTGCTTGTTCCGTCTACTTCTGAATCTTTCGGACAAACTCCAGTGCTTAGTATCGTCAAAGGTGTAAGCACATAAGTATTTGATTCGACCACATGTGATAGGGCTTCATTTTGACTTTCGCCATTTAAGACAGTCAAACACAATTGATAATCACCGGGCGGAATGGCTTGATTAGAAATAAGGTTTGCCTTGTTACTTTCTTGGTAATCGAGCAGGTCTACTCTGCCTTTTTCAGCGTGACGAGATTGGATATCAATGATGATCGGCTTGGACCCGTCAAGTGGGATTAAAGTGGCGTTACTGTAAACAACGACCATGGAATCCACACCATCCATTGCGGCATCAGAAACAGTAAGACTGAAATTCGCTGTATTGAGGTTAATAGGCTCTTCTCCAATACATCCAAAGAGCATCAATAGTGCACCGACAGCAGTAGCAGATTGGTAAAACGTATTCATAGCGTTATGGGCTCAACATTAAATGAAAATGTTAAAGCTTAAACAGAGGGCATCCATTCAAGCACTGTATGCCCAAATACTAAACAACGACTTTTAGAAAGTGTCATCCATAGGTCATTGCCTTGTCATGATAGAATTTGAATAGCACGGTTAAAAGTGTGAAGGGATCAATCAAACAGGAGGTAAGATTGGCCTTCAATTTCAGCCTTCCTTACTCGCGTCTGAAAGACTTCGCTCAAGAGGCTAGGTTCCAATACCTCTTCAACATGCCCTACTTTTTGCATAATGCCATTGTTTAGCAAAATCGCACTGTCGGCGTGTCGAAGCGTTCGGTTCAAATCATGATTCGCCATGATTACACACAGCCCTTGTCGCGCAACTTCATCAATCAGTTGATACAATAATGCTTCTTGCCCAATATCAAGTGGCGCGCCGGGTTCATCCAGTATTAATAATTTTGCGTGCGGATTTAAAGATGGCCAAACCTGCAAACATATCGCAGCCAACCTTACGCGTTGCCATTCTCCTCCCGAAAGGTGATGGATTGATCGATGCAACTTGTCTTCGATATTGACAAGTTTTGTTAGAGTTTCTAAAGCGTTTTGAACATTTTCATCATCCAACTTACAACACTTTGGCACGGACAACGCTAGATACTGAAATACCGCTAAGTTAAATGCAGGTCGTGCACTTTGGCTTAAATAGGCTCGGCACTGCGCCAGTTCACCCAATGAAGCAGAACCCACATCAAGGGAATCTATGCTCACCTCACCAGTGAAAGGTAAAACGCCTGCCACTGCAGACAACAATGTGCTTTTACCACTGCCATTCGGGCCAACAACATGCAGAATTTCTCCCAGTTGACACTCAAATGAGAGAGGCAATACTCTAGATTCAACCTTGATACTATTAATTTGAATCATGATTTTTTACCAACATCCAAATGAAGATGGGCGCGCCTAACGTTGTTGTGACAACACCCAGAGGTAACTCAGCGGAGTCAAGCGCTAGTCGGGCGACAAGATCAGCGACGACCACAAGCAAAGCACCACTTAATGCAGAAATAGGAATAAGGTATTTGTTTTCAGTACCAATTGCTAATCGCAATAAATGAGGAACAACCAAACCAACAAAACCTATCACACCAGCAATGGCTACCGCCCCGCCTACCAGTATTGAAACTGATGTGATTAATTTCCATCGAACAGAGTCGATATTCACGCCCAGTTGCTTAGCATGAGCCTCACCCATCATCAATTTATCAAGAGTATTCCCCTGAAACCCTAAGTACATCAGCACCGGTAGAAGCACCAGAGTAATCACATGTTGGCTCCAAGTCGTCCCACCAATACTTCCCATCAGCCAGTACATGAGCTGGCGTAGGCTTAAATCGTCACTGAAATAGAAAGCCCATGTCACGACAGCGCTTGCTAGAATACCCAACGCAACACCAACAAGAAGTAATCGTGTGGTGGTGAGCTTCATTGCTTTTGCCATGGAAACGAGAATCAAGGTAAAAATCATGGCTCCTGACATCGCAGCAAACATGAAGACATGTGTTGACGCAGCTAAAGGAAAGAAAAACAAGACAATGATCATCGCAACACTTGCACCACCAGATATACCGAGTACACCGGGCTCAGCGAGAACATTTCCAAGCAACACTTGAAGGACCGCGCCAGAGACGGCTAAAGATGCGCCAATGACCATTGCAGCGAGCAATCGAGGAAGACGTAACTGATATAGAAGTTGGTATTCAAGCGAAGACAAAGAGCCAAACGGCGAAATCGTTAATTCGCCAACCATTAAATAGAGTGCGCTGATCATCAGCAACAATACTAATAATATTAAAGAGTAACGCGACCATCGTTGATGTTTTTGGTCTAGAAGCTGAGTAAAGTTCATTTTTTTATCAAACAATAGCGCTTGATAACCTTTGAAAAAAATAATAGCTTAACCTTAACGTTAAGCCATTAAAATAGAAAGAAGTAACCGTGCAATTTACTGCGATGGGTGACGTTTGCACCACCTGAATAACGACAAACGTTGCTTACTTTATCTCTAATCGTATACCGCTTGTCCATGATCGTAGCGAATCGCGACCTGACACACCATTAACGCCGCCCTTTGGCCAACGACAACGTGCCTATTTGGAAACACAATCGCCTCATCTTCGTTTTTGGCCATCAATGGTTTTTCACCGTCATGCCCGAAGACTTCACCGTGTTTAAAGCTCGTAAAGTTCTCAACGTCATCACCAAAGAGGAAGTTGAACTCATTATGCAATCGCACTATCGTTCGACTCACGCGGTACTTGATCGCTTTTTTCGGTAGGTGTTCCGCTTCACTGGATGAAATTAAATCTCGCAGTGACAGATCGAACGCAATCAACTTTTCTAGATTATTCTCACCAATGCGCGCAACCTGACCCAGTTCTACGGTTAAAGCCTGAGCGCTAAAGTTTTCAGCCGTAAACCAGCTAAAAGTACTCGATGGAGAGTTAGAGAAAATAACCGCTTCTATGTGCGACTGCTCAACAAAATCAAATAGCGCTTTGCTACGAACCGGATGACGGGTCTTCGGAGACACAGCAAACGAATAGTGTTTAGAGCGACGAATAGCACAATGCAGATCAAGGTGCCAGCGAGTTTCTACTGCCGTGTTACGGTAGAAGTCAGCCACTATCACTCTTAGGTTATCTGCAATGGAAACCTCTAGGCTAGGCACGTGCTCTTTTTCATCAAAAAGACGGTTAAGGTTCTCTTCTATAAATCGAGTGTGCTGATTGGTGGCTTGCGGATGGGCAATAATAAACAAACTGCGTTCTGTAACAGCCTGAAAACCAGTAAGGATATCGGAAACAATTTTGTCAACGATCTCCATTGGTGACGTTTCATCACCATGAATGCCACAAGACACGATAATATTTTTCGTATTCTCATCGTAATGAGCCGGCGTAACTTCTAAAACGCCTCGTTGGTGTAGCTTAAACGTCACTCCTTCTGGCGTGACAAACTCCGCAGCGTCTACGTCGTGTTTAAGATCCAAACTGTCTAAAAGAAATGATTGGCGAAAGATGCTTTTCGTCATGTGTTACTCCTTTATTACACAGCGGTATGTTAATGAATTGGACAAGCAATTTATGTTGATACGATCCCACTTATTGATACGAAACTGATTATTAATCGCAAAATTCGCAAAGTATTGAACATTTCGCAATTAAGCCATTTCGTTCATGGTCAACAATTTGCCTATAATTAAAAATAACAAAGACTTAGTTTATGTCTAAGACAGCCAATTATGAGCAGAAGATAACCAAGAACGACCACCTATTTGTCGCTCAGCAACGTTTCAAATAGGTCAACTTTTGCACTCACGCGGTCAATACTTTGTTGCCAGAACTCTTCGCTGGATAAACTCATTCCCAGGTGTTTTTCCACCACTTCTTCTGCGTTCATGCTTCCCGTATCACGCAATAGCGACAGGTAATCGCGATAAAAGGCATCTCCTTTGTGTTCACGTTGTGCATAAACCCCAATACTAAACAGATAACCAAACAAATAGGGGTAGTTGTAAAAGCTCACCTCTGAAATACTAAAATGCAGTTTACTTGCCCAAAAGTAAGGGTCGCTTTGTGACATAGAATCGCCATACCAATCCTGCCAATGCTTACTCATTAACTCACTCAACTCATTAGCAGACAGTTCACCACTTTGACGTTTTTCATAAAACTCTTTTTCGAAAGCAAAGCGTACTGGAATATTGACCATTAACGCATAGCAAGAAGACAGTTCTTCCCAGAGCATTTCGAGCTTTTCAGTGCGACTCGACGCTTTACTCAGTAAATAGTCTCTAACGATATTCTCAGCAAAAATCGACGCTGTTTCAGCTAATGTCATTGGGTAGCGTGTTTTGCACAGCGGCATATCCTTCATCACCCAGTTGTGGAAAGCATGCCCTAGTTCGTGCGCTAGTGTAAGAAGATCAGAGCGGCTTCCGCCCCAAGTCATAAATACCAGAGGTGAACGTGTGGCAGCCAATTTCGTGCAGTAAGCCCCTAGCCTACGTCGGTTGCTTGGTGCGGCGTCAATCCAGCCATTTTCAACCATAATGTCTACAAACTCAGCCATTTCTTCATCTACTTCCGAAAATGCATCGCGAATGACAGTGATCGCTTCGTCAAACGAATACACCTTAGGCTCATTGCTTTGAGCGTCATCACTGTCATCTGCCCCCAGATTTAGACTCGGCATCGAAGCTAGGTGATTCCATGGTTTCATTTCATCGAGTTGATAAACCTTTGCCATCAATTTCCCCGCCTTTTGCCCAACACTGCGATTGGCTTTTGCAACCGACATCATAGTGTCTAATGTCTGTTCCGTAATCCTGCTGTCGTGCAAACTTGGTTCTAGAAAATGAATATTACGCTTTGTTGATCGCTTTTCGATTTCGGTTAAGCGCCAACCTGCCAAGGCATTAACGACCGAGGCAAAGCTCTCTTTGTGTGTATCCATAGCCTCTTGTATTGCTTGCCATGCAGCAGGCTGTTTCTCAAAGTCACTTCCATAGAGAAGGCTTGCAGCTTGCGAGAACCCCATTTGTTCTATGCTGCCATCGGGTTGCGTTACCTTGACCTCAAGTGTCCCAGTCAGGTTGTCATACATCCTTCCCCAAGCATCTTTACCATCCACTTCTAAAGCAGTGATCAATTGCTCTTCAGCGACTGACAGTTTTGAGTCGGCGAGTTTCCTTAAGCAACTAAATTGAAAATATTGACCAGAAACGTCAGCGCTTGAATGCGCCAACACATCTTCAATGAAGGCATCGTCACTGTGCGTCAATGTATCGGTATAAGGTGCAAAAGCTTGCGTCAATGACGAGTTTAGTTTCGCAATACGACCCATCAGCGACTTCGCAACTTCATTTGAAGAATCAACAGAGGCATGGCAGGTCGCAAAAGTGTTGATCGTCGCCATTAAAGTCCCAGCAGCCTCAGAAGTCTGCACGGCATTTTGCATAACTAGCACTTGCTCACGATTCGCAATATGTTGTTTGAGTACGTCAATGCACTGCTCAATAAGTGCTATGTCTTGTTCGATTTTCGAGTCGTCTAACCCGTGATAGGCAATCGTTAAATCCCAGCTTGGTGCAGTCATAAGTCGTCCTTTTTACATAGCGCTCAAACTTAATTCTTCAATCATTCGGATAGTTAAGCGCTGTTCTAAATTTAGTGAGGTAACCGAAAAGAGCATTTGCTCAACAGAGAGGTTTTCCGATCATTTGTACGTGTGGATTATTCTTGTATTCTTCATGAATTTTTATGTGCGTTAGAGATTGGTTTCCAATATTTAACGCGGAATACCAAGTCGAATTGGTATAGTCGGTCTTTAAAATATACGCGAGAATGAGCCTTATCGTTCCACCATGGCAGACGATCAACGTATCTTTATTAAGATTGGCGACCATGTTTTCCCAAGCGTCTGTCACGCGCTGATAACAGTCGTGCAAACTCTCTGCATTTGGCAGTGGTTTGTTTGCAGGATCTTTCCAAAACGAGTCGAGATTCGGCCAGTACGGTCTTAACGCATCAAAGCTTTGGCCATCGTAATCACCAAAGTCCATCTCAACAAAGCCGCTATTAACACTGTATCCTACGCTGGGGTTATTCATGACGAGTTTATCCGCAAGATCCTTACAACGACGAAGTGGTGATGTAATTACCTGTGAGTAGCCCAGAGATTCTTTGCTTAATGCCTTGGCGATTTGTTGTTGAGTCTCATCGCTAACAATGACATCAGTAATGCCATTAAGAGAAGGTTCTCCAACTGTTTTACCATGTCGAAGCAAGTACACGTTGTAAGTTTTGAACCTTGTAGCGTCTTCCATAAAATGTTCTTCTACATCGATGAAATTAAAGGCTGAGGTTTGAGGGTAAGAGGTAAGCCCGCGGCAATTAGCTCAACGTTAGAAGCAATCGCAGCGATTCTTTGATTCATCCATCCCGCATGATCCACGAACAATCGTGAGACTTCGCCTAACGGTATAACACCCAGCCCGACTTCGTTCGACACTAGGATTATCGTTGCAGGACTCCCTTCAAGTACTTCAATCAACTTGTTTATGTGCGCTTTAATCGCCTCATCTGTGACATTGTCACCTAGTTGAAAGATAATATTGTTTAGCCACACGGTCAAACAATCAACCAAGACAACATCTTCTTCGGTGAAGCGGCTTAGCGCGTGCGGTAACTCCACTGGGATTTCATGCTCATGCCAACTAGAATCTCGCTGTTGCTGATGGTGCTGAATTCTAGAGCGCATTTCGTCATCAAATGCGATTGCCGTTGCCACATAATTTAGGCGCATACTTCTGCTTTCGTTGTGGCTTTTCTCCACACTCGCTTTTGCAATGCGTTCAGCATGCGATGACTTGCCTGAGCGAGCACCACCCAATATTAAACGGACACTCATAACCAACCTCCAATCAATGAGACGTCGTTGTGCACAAAGCCGACGAGTATTAAGTAAATCACTAATTCCGAAATCTGTTGGGCGGCACCCAGACAATCTCCAGTAAAGCCACCTACTCTTTTCATTAGCCATCTCTTAAACATAGAACGCCCCAGTAACAGAACACCTGCTATGGACAGAAACACAATCGGTGATAACAAGATTGAGAAAACTACTGCACACAACACGAGAAAGAACAACTCAGAGCGTGTTTGTCGGTGAGCAAGAGGTTTACTTTTGCTGGTCTTTTCTTCGCTGACATAAGGCATGTCAAAAATGAGTGATGCAGCGAAAGTTCGACTGACGGTGTACGCCATGACGAAAACAAAAAGGATAACAGGAAAAGCACTGGTGTTCGTTGTCGCAACTGGATTGAGTGCAGGTTTTTGTGCGTTACCTAGGTAGCTCAGCATCGAGAATTTTCCAATCAAAGCCATGGCTAAAGTAACGGCGCCATACGTTCCTATTCTGCTGTCCTTCATGATCGCTAGCCTGCGTTCAATCGACATTCCTCCACCAATGCCATCAGCCATGTCGGTTAAGCCATCTTCATGGAAAGATCCGGTCAGCAATAAGCTCACAACCATAGTAACAAATACGGCGATCTCTACGGGAAACCAACTTGCCACGATCCAATACACACCTCCACAGATAGCGCCTAATAGCGCACCGACCAAAGCGAAATATCGACCAGAGCGATTCATTCTCTCATCGCTGTACGGTGTATTTTTAGGAATCGGAATCCTAGAGAAGAAACTTAAGGCGAGCCAGAAAAGCTCAATCTGGAGCTTAAACCAAGACGACATTAAACCGTGACTCCAGCATCTTCAAAGCTCGCCATGTTATTGTAAAATTCAGCCGCCGCCCTGACGAGTGGCACAGCCAATACAGCACCAGTGCCTTCTCCTAAACGCAAAGACAGATCAAGTAACGGCTGTGCATCGAGCTCTTTCAATAAAAACTGGTGAGCATGTTCTTGCGATTTATGTGCAAATATCATGTATTCACGACAGTTTGGCTCAAGCAAAATAGCGACGTAAGCGGCGACGGTGACGATGAAACCATCAACAATAACCGGCGTTTTCGCCTCATAAGCGCCTAAAAATGCTCCCACCATTTGAACAATTTCAAACCCACCAACTTGAGAAAGGACTGATAAAGGATCTTTGGAGTCACACCGCGCTACGCCTTGAGCAACCAAAGAAACTTTTTTCGCCAGTTGTTCTGGAGTGATTCCTGTCCCCAATCCAACACATGAATCAACATCAAGCTCTGAAAGGGCTGCGAGTATTGCTGACGCACTGCTTGTATTTCCGATGCCCATCTCACCAAACATGACCGTGTTGCATCCTTGGGCGGCAATGTTAGCCACAACACTTTTTCCAAGCTCAATGCCTTCTCGTACGGTTTCTATCGGCATCGCCGGTTTCTGAGAGAAGTTTTCTGTACGTGTTCCCAGACGCTGAACAATAAGGTTATCGTTCTCTTGTTCGACGGGTAAAAGAATACCGGTATCAACAATTTTTAAATCGACATCATTCACGCGACAAAAACAATTAATGGCTGCGCCACCCGCTAAAAAATTGAGAACCATCTGCTGTGTCACTGCACTAGGAGCAATACTGACCCCTTCATCTGCGATGCCATGATCGCCGGCAAATATGATCACCGTTGGCTTATTAACATGAATTTCATTAACGGCGTGATCCGCCTTTTGACTTTCTATTAATGCCAATTGATGCGCTAAGCTTTCTAATTGGCCCAAAGCACCCAATGGTTTGGTCTTATTATCAATTCGTTGCTGTATTTGTTGTGAAAATCTGCGATTTAACATGTCAGGAAATGGTCTCTTCTGCTTTGCGGTAACAATCGGATAGCAATCCAAACCCTATCCTTACCACACGTCCTTGTTGGGGTATGCATCAGTTTAACCTGAAATCAGAGACTTAACTAATACTCTCTTGACTCTATTAGTTTGGTGAACTTTCGATACATCCAATAATTTTCTCCACTACCCCATTCAATTTAGAATTGCGAAGATGACCTCTTGCTCTCGTCCCGCAACCACATTTCATACCATAGTAATTATCAGATAAATGGAAATAGGCATTCCACTTTCAGGTTACTAATTTTTGTCAGCTTTAACGTATCAGCGAACACCATGTATTAATGAACAATACGATTGCTTTGGTTAAATGTGGGGGTTTGGCTTAAATGGCTCAGCCCCTTTTCTAACAGAGCTAACAGAACTCGCATCTAACGCAGTCATTATCGTTCGTACAAACGTTACCGCATGGGAAGAGCCAGAGTTTGTTGTAGCCGAAAAGGCTAATCATTGAAACCAACTGATCATGGGTCGGTTATGGACCGAGCTGTTTATCATTTGTCCATAATCGCGTTTTGCAAAGCAAACCGAAATTGATATTGATAAATTCATCATCTAACCTTGATCATACCACCTCATAATAGGTGCTTTCTTCAGAAATCACGGCATAAAGGATGCATGGTAGTTAACGTAAAGCTCAACTCTACAAGTATTATTACTAAGGAGTAAAAATGTTTGCTAACCAACAATCTCGCAAAAGAACACAAAAACAACAGACAACACATTCTCGCAAACAAACGAAAGGACAAACAAAAGTACCACTTTCACTTACCTAAGTTTGATCAGCCTCATAGATAGAGGCTGATTTTCTATGTAGGTTTCAAAGTCTGATAATCGCTCTGTGGTCTGCGTCGATTCAAGACTTTGAATATCTTGTCACAGAACATCGCTTTAGGTTTGGATATATTGCCAGTGACTCGAATCGCGTATTTGGCGTCTTTTCGACACAAAGTTTACACAGGTTGGGAAAGAAACAATGAGTATATTGGGTGATAACACTGTCGTAATGCTTGCGGGCGCATCTGGCTTAGTGGGTACGGAAGTGCTGAAATTGGTGCTAGAAGAGGAACCAATCACTCATGTATACGCCCTAACTCGTCACGAACTCCCTTTCTTTCACTCCAAGCTAGAGCAAATTAAAGACACCGAACTTAGAGTTCTAGAATGGGACGACACAAAACCTGTGCCAGACGTCGGTTTGATCTGTCTAGGAACCACACTTAAACAAGCGGGTTCGAAAGATAAACTTGAACAAGTCGATTATCAACTCGTCTGCGATGTTGCACAGTCTATGAAAGTTCTAGGCGTTAAAAAACTCGCGGTTGTTTCCAGCATTGGCGCTTCCCCCTACTCGCTTTCGCACTACCTGAAATGCAAAGGAAAAATGGAAGAAACCATTCGCAAGATGGGTTTCCAGAAGCTTGTTTTCGCAAGACCAGGCCCTCTTTCCGGGCTTCGAGACGAGCCGAGAAAAAATGAAATGGTTGTTGAATATCTTTTGAAGCTTTTCACTCCATTTATGGTAGGCCCGCTCGCCAAATACATCCCGATCAAAGCGACCAACGTGGCAAAAGCCATGCTGTTCGAGTTGTTTGACCAAAGTACTAACGTACACAAAACACTGAACAGCGCCGAAATGAAGAGTTTGGTCAGTCGATATCAGTAGCTTTCTTAACTAAGCGTTTACACTCAACACAATCATTCAATCTGAATTCCGAGGAGCAATGTACCCTGCTTGGACACTGCCCCTCATAGCGCCTACTTCTGCTCTGACATTTTACTCAGTGGTTTATGTATGATCGACGCGACAACGGCGACGAGCATTGTCGTTAACAACACAAGTAAAGACAACACGGTTGGGATTTCCCATTGTGTCCCCACCAGCATCATCTTGATACCAATAAACACCATAATGAACGACAAAGCTGGCTTCAAATAGACAAACTTCTCCATCATACCTTGCAGTACAAAATACAATGATCGAAGCCCCAACAGAGCAAATACATTTGCAGCGAGTACTAAAAATGGCTCTCTAGTCACGGCAAATATCGCGGGGATCGAGTCAAGTGCGAACATTATGTCCATGAATGCGATGACACCAATCACGATCATCATTGGCGTGACATACCGACGGCCATTTTCGGTCACCGTTAATGCATTCCCTCTAAAACCATCCGTCACCTGCGCAAACCGACGAATTATTTTCTCTGGCAATGGATTAAGGTGCTCGTCCCCACTGTCTCTAGCTAACTGCACGCCCGTCCAGATCAGGAATACTGCAAAGACATAGAGTAGCCAGTGGTAAGCTTCTAATAGCTGAGCCCCAACGACAATCATCACGCCTCTCAGTACCAGTGCGCCTATCACTCCCCACAATAGTGCCCGTGGTCGTAAATGCTCAGGTACTTTGTATTGGTGGAAAATAATCGCGAACACGAATAGGTTATCTATACTCAGTGATTTCTCGAGCAAATACCCGGTGAGAAATGCGACCGCTGCTTTCTTTGAGTTGTACTCGCTGTACGGTGCATAATCGTTCCAATACATATAGATAAGAACAGCAAATGCCAACGCGAGCAGAAACCAAAAAACGCTCCAAACTGCCGCTTTTTTGATCGTAATTTCCCCACCACGAGTTTGCCAGATATCGAGCACAACCAGTGAAATGGTCATTAATCCAAAGATAAAGTAAGTGAAAGGGGCCATTGTTCCTCCAAAAGCGCGAGGACCGAAGGGGATTAACTCAGAAACGAGAGAAGTCCGTAAACGATACCTGCGCAAACAAACAGACGAATAACCTACAGGGGTTGCCCCACAAGAAATTCAAAGGTGATTGCGTTGGTCTCGTCGAAGTTTGGTTCTGATTAACAGAACAAAACTTATACTTACCGGATAAGCGAACGCTTAACGAGATGACGATAAGTAAACGAAGGCGACTACTCCCCAAACGAGTGGATTCTATTCCTCATTTCTGTGTACGTCTATTTATTCGTTAAAGTATTTTTATCGCATGTTAATCGTGCTTCTGCTCATTGGTTTTACCTATGGCATCAATTGGTATAAACACGATCGTATCTATTTCCTAACCGCTCGCAATTTCGTATTGTGGGTGCCTTGGAAGAATTGCAGCGAAACCTAAAGCTTAAACTAGGCACATCTGCTGCGACCGCTTACACATAATTACAAAGACGAGAGATTGCTATGTCGACATTCACTACTCGCTGCCCTTCTTGTGAGGGACTCAATAAGATTCCTACTGACCGCGTTTCAGAAAGCCCAAACTGTGGAAAGTGCCAAACTTCATTGTTGGATGGTTCCCCTATTGAAGGGACCCAATCAAACATTCAAGCACTACTGAACAGTGAACAACCTGTTGTCATTGATTTTTGGGCACCTTGGTGTAACCCATGTGTCGGTTTCGCCCCTGTATTTTCTCAAGTCGCCGAAGAGAAGAAAGGAAGCGTCAGATTCATCAAAATCAACACTGAAAATGAACAAGAGCTTGCTGCCCAATATCGTATCCGTAGCATTCCGACAGTGATGGTATTCAAGGGGGGTAAAAGTGTGGACATGATCAATGGTGCGTTACCAAAAGGCCAATTTGAACAATGGCTTACTCAAGCAATAAACAAGTAGCGTCGAGTTAAAACCTAAAGACTCCAAGCCGACCTTATCGATAAATATAATTTGTCGATAAGGTCAAAATTATTCGTTTTATCTTTTCTATAATCAAGCTCATATTCCACTCCGAAAGTCGTTTAATCCCACTAACTTCGGAGGCATCTACATTGGAAAAAACACTTGATTTAATGCCAAAATCCCGCATCTCTGTGCCGGTTATTGCGCTTACATTCTACGCTGTAGCGTCGGGGTATTTGATGAGCTTAATCCCTCTCATGCTTCCACATTACGGGCTAGAAAGTAATCTCGCGAGCTGGCTAGCAAGTGTTTTTTACGCTGGTCTTCTTGTAGGTGCGCTCACTGTTGAACCATTAGTGTCAAAACTTGGTCATCGTGGTGCGTTTGTATTCTGTCTTGCTGTGCTCATAGCCACCATTTTGGTTCTGCCCGTTTTTTCCAACGCAACGACTTGGCTAACCGCACGGTTTATTGCAGGTATGTCGGTCGCCGGTATTTTTGTCATCGTGGAGTCTTGGTTATTACACGGAGAAGAATCAAACCGAGCTAAGCGCCTTGGTTTGTATATGGGTGCACTCTATGGCGGTTCCGCATTTGGGCAACTTGGCATAGGCTATATCGGCATTACTGGTGGTGTACCATTTATCACGATTTTCACATTGTTGAGTTTTGCTATCTTAGTTCTGCTGTTTGTCGAATCAACACCGCCTCAAGTAGAAGAAAGCGACACACTGTCACTTAAACAGATATCGAAGTTAAACCACGCTGCGATCATAGGCTGTATTGTCTCGGGTTTAACATTGGGTGCAATCTACGGGCTAATGCCTTTAGAGCTAAAAAGCCGTGGTATCAGCAACAATGAGATAGGCTCTTTAATGGCGCTGATTATCCTTGGTGGCATGGTTGTTCAACCGACTGTACCTTGGTTGTCAAAGTACTTGGGCAGAACCTTGCTCATGGCAATGTTTTGCTTACTAGGCTCTGGTGCTATTGCAATGAGTGTGGTGAATCCAGATCTCAATGTATTTGCGGTAAGTTTGTTCTTATTAGGTATGGCGAGCTTCGCATTGTATCCCATCGCGATCAATCTAGGCTGCGATGGAATGGACACAAACTATCTTGTTTCAATCACACAAGTGATGCTATTTAGCTACAGTATAGGTTCGGTCTTAGGGCCCGTCCTTGCGGATTGGTATGGCGCCGCTCAACAGGGTTTGTTGGGATACCTGTTTGTCTCAATGCTCGCGACCTGCATTTATATGCTGCTAGCGAGCGTCAAAGGCAAGCGGCAAATTATGGCGGGTGAATAACCACCAAATTTTGATGTGACTCAAATGGTTTTAGTGTTGTCCGCTTAAACACTCAGACACTAAAACCATTGACGATCAAAAATTCACCATTTGCTACAGAGCTCATAAATAAAGAATGTGTGAATAGCAGTACTTATTGATATTGAGCCGCTGTGATGAATTCTTGAAAAGTCTCACACCATATCAACACGGTATTGTACTGAGCAGGATCTATATCGGGTGACACATCGACAATAAAGTTCTCGAAGGTTTTCACGTCCCCAACTCGTACCATCTTTTCTTTCAGTTCCAGCACTTCCGCTTCTGTTTCAACAAACTCGGGTGAAAGGTACAATTTATAGTCTGGGCCTGGTGCTAATGTTCCAGAAAGAGTAATCACCTCATCACTTATTGACACAACACCCTGCCCCCAATGCAAAGAGTCACTGCCTGCTAAATCCTTTTTAAAGTGAGCGGTAAACTTTGCTGTTAAAGACATAGATTCAACCTGTGATTCAGTTGGTGAGTCAGGTGCAATGAGTATAGGAAGCACATAGATACCAAGGGCAAAACCAAGCGCACCCACTGACAAATGACTGACAACCAAAAAGAATGCTGTACGTAATTTCATTGCTCCTCCTGAGCGACGTATAACAGTTATTTCTTTAAATTTTGACACATCAAACTAATTTAACAACCTAATATATAAGACGAATTAATAAAACCCTCACCGCCCATACACCCGATGATGCAATTAAACCAACAAGGATCACGAAAACCAATAAAACGGACATTCGCGTTTTACACAATAGAACAACGCCCCTATTATCAACGGCCATAGAATATTTTCGTATTACCTGAGCAAATAAATGTCATTTACGTTTCCAGTCTTATTGACAGTACTCTGCTTATTAAGCCTCTATACCTGTACTAGAATCCTCAAAAAATCCAAGACAAAACAACAAACTGAAAAGAGCTTTCAACGGCTACAGAATTCATTGAAATACTATGAAGATCTGCTGTATCGCTCTGTACCGATCCCTCTCAGCAAGACGATGACGACCAGTCTAGCCAAACGCATTCACAGCATCTTAGAAGGAATGGCCGAATTAAAACCGAGCGATGTTTCTATCAAGGAAAGGCTCAATATTAGTCGGACTGAACTGAGTCAGATGTCAACGTTTTACCGAAGTAAAGAACTCAAGTTTTCTGTTCCTAATGATTCCAAGCAATGTCTTTCTATTCTTAAAAGAATTAAAGCACTAAAAACAGCGGTAAACCGAGAACGAAAACTAGGCACGCTTCCTATCACAGAAAGCAGTGTTGAATTAGCCCGGCTAGAAGAACTTCGGCTTAAAGTAAGAATTGAAAACTTGAAATACCGAGTCTCAATTGAAAAGCGTAAAGGCCATCTAAACAGCGCTTACGATCTTGCAAAAGTGGGCCTGACTGCGCTCTCCGATGTAACGGGTGAATACGCCGATGCCCAGAGAGAACATTTTCTTTCTATTTTAGAGAACGGAAGTCTCAGTAGAACACAAATAGAATCAAACGTAGACCCTAAACATGTGATTGAAAAAGAAGTGGCTTAAGGCTTCATGGTCATGATTAAAGCGAGTCTTACGCGTGGCGTCGACTTCTAAATAATTAGTGAAACGATAACCAAGATCGACCTTTCCCCTTCGAACTACTCGAAGGGGCTGATGCGTCATCAATGAAACTTCCTCTGTTATTTATTCAACCAGGCAATTATCGCTCGATTGGTCTCTTTTGGGTTTTCTTGTTGAATCCAGTGACCACAATCTAAGCTAACAACGTCCACGTTTGGTACAAATTTGCTTAAATTTTCAGATTTAGGGATAGAATCTCGCTCACCATAAATCATGAGTGTAGGCTGTTGAATGATTGGATCAACATCAGCCAGCAATCTCCAGTTCCTGTCTAGATTTCGATACCAGTTTATGCTGCTCGTAAATCCATTAGATTCAAAAGCGGTGACAAAGACGGCTAATTCACGATCAGACATAACAGGCTCGCCCAATGGCTTTTCATCTTGTGCGAGGTTGATCATCGCCATTCCTTGCTCAAATTCTTTTGGCGGTTCATTTTTCCGATACAAATTGCGCAAGAACTGGAACGTATTATTGTTCAATACGGCATCGGCAACCCCAGGCTGTCGATTGAAATGCACAAAGTAATAATCGCCGCCCAGTATCTGTTCCATCAATTCGATCCATGGTATCTGTCCACGTTCTTGATAAGGTAGGCTCAGATTAATCACCTTTTTAACACGCTCAGGGTGCAGCAGTGTCAGTCCCCAAACGACCATTGCCCCCCAATCATGACCAACAAAAATTGCGTCTTCGTATCCGAAATGCTCAAGAAGAGCGACTAGATCATCCGACAAATGTTTAATGTCGTAGTCAGTCACTTCTTTTGGGCAAGAAGAGTTCCCATAACCTCTCTGGTTGGGAACAATGACATGGTAACCAGCCTCCACAAGCTCGGGTATTTGATAGCGCCACGAAAAAGCGTGTTCCGGCCAGCCGTGACAAAGCACGATTGGGTTTCCAGCGTTTTGCTGTCCAGCTTCGAAGACTTCAAGTTCAATACCATTAACAGATATCGGCGTTGGCTTGGGAAAATCATTTGGATTGTACATTTCTTTCTCTTTATTAAGTTAGAGGTCAACAGCGTCTTGTTTACAAAGTGCACCACTTCCATGTGTTAGTCGCTCCGGTTTTCGTTCTAACCGAAAAGCAGACGTTACATGGACAGACAATTTATAAAACGATATGGTGACAAATACTGTCACCAAAAAGACTTAACTTCCAAATGAACTCTAAACTTCGACAAAACGCGATTGTGCGTACGCTTCGACGTAATGGCACTTCTACGGTTGCCAACCTTGCCAATGAGGTAGGTGCTTCTAGGCGAACCATTTTACGTGATATTAGTGCGCTTAGAGATGAAGGCTTTGTCATTCATTCAGAGCCGGGGCGTGGAGGCGGGTTACAACTCGACCCTCATTCGATTCAAGCGACAGTGAGACTCTCTGTTGCTGAGATCTTTGCACTTCTCATCAGTGTGGAATCAATGAGAGCGATTGGTGGTCTGCCTTTTTCTGGGCTAGCAGAGGTTGGATTGGCTAAAATTGAGCAGGTTCTTTCACCAGAGCAAATAGTCGATTTGCGCCGTTTTCTCGATTGCTTGTTCGTAGGAAAACTGGCGCCACAAGTGAACACAACCGACATCGGGATCATGGATCCATCACTACTGTCTGCCTTTGAAGCCGCGTTTCTACAAAAGCGCCTTCTGCGCTTTCAATACTGCGATGCAAAAGGAGCACTGACGAGTCGCTGCGTCGAACCTCAAGCCATGCTAATTTTGCCTCCGCTTTGGTATTTAGTCGCCTGGGACAAAAAACGTCAAGATATTCGGCATTTTCGTATGGACCGAATAAGTGAACCAGAATGTCTCGAAGGGACGACGTTTCTGAGGCGGCACGTTCCCTTTGAAGATCACGTCTCTCCTCTTCGCAATTTCGTTCGTTAATGCCCTGTAACGATAACTCAGCTTTTACGTCTGGATATTTACTCAACGTCTGGATATTCAATCAACGTATGACATTAACAACGTTATAATAAAACCAAGAATACATAGACAGTAGAAATTTTAACAATCTGACTCATCTACGATTTCTATAAACTACAGGCTCCACTTTATACATATCTAAAACTTGCGCCTCTATTACAGGCAAGCCCCAGAAGCCGATTGCTATACCTTGCATGCAATGGTCTAATATACCTAAGCTAATGACCTATCTGGTAAATCAACCATGCAACAAGAGCACCAACCTACCTTCTTCTTTTTCGATTACGCAATCATCAATCTAATACGTTGATTTGGTTATATAAATAAAATCAAACTAACAGCCTTGGACGCAATTTAGACACGTACTTTTCGCATTATCTCATCAGTTCAACCTACCGAATAACTTGCTAGATTAATAATTTGAAACTACACTGTATAAAAAAACAGTAGTTACGTACGAGCAAAGCTACTGTTAAGTGTATGCAACAAGACTCTTTATAGTTAAAATTCTGATTTACAACGTCAAAATAAGAAATACAACTATGAATTTTTATGCTCTAAGGGTTTCACTCGTTGCTGGAGACCCTCAACTGTTTATTGATGAAAATATGTCTAAGGATATCTTTTCATTTGAAGATGCTCTTCTACATTCAGTTGAGAACCCACCGCAAAATGAACATGGTGAGACAATTTTCTCTATAATGATACAAGTGCAGGGCCGAGAAGAAGGTGTAATGGCTGGTATAGTTTCCAGGGCTAAAGCATTACATGGGCACGACAAAGAATTTAATGAATATAGTGTTGATGATTTTCCTCCTATGGTTTGGTTTTGGGATAGGCAACAGCAAGTAATATTAGTAGAGAAAAAAACTAGCGTCTTTTCAACACCCACAGCTGCTTGTAAAGCATTTAAAAAACTAGCTAATAATATGGAATTAGCAGAGATTGGGCTCCGAGCCGAAATTGAACCAGTACTTAATGAAAGTGACCATAGTTTTTGGGAAGAGTATGACAGATTCGAGCTGGTTGAGTCAGTTTCATTTGAATTGACGCCACCTAATTTATTCGGTGAAACTGAAAAAGAAATGAAAAAAGCGCTTAAAGATACAGCGGCAAATACAAATGCTAATAAGGTTACAACAACTTTTGAGAACAAAGACAAACAGTTAAACCTTAAAAGTGAAGGCTGGCTCAATAATATGGTTAATTGGTGCAGAAAAGGTGGTGGGCATTGGTTAATGAAAGGCCGTTTAATGGGTCACAAAAAGCAGTTAACTAGCGTGAAAAGTGAAAAGACAGCCAAAATAGTTGTTATGGAAGGAAAAGGCGTTACTGAAGTGACACTCTCTGGTTATGGACCTAGTGATGTAAAAGAAATTCTTGATCTATATAGACCAAAATTCCAATTTGAAGATGCAATTGAAGATCAAACTAATGATTAAAACTATATTTATACTAGCCGTAATATTTGGAGTCTGTTTGGGGTTCTCAACTGATAACAAAGATGCGTACACACTTATAGAATCTGCTACTCCAGGTATCCTTGGTGCGATTTTAGGTGGGATTACAGCTGGTATATCTATAATCTTCAGTGTCCTTCTCACTACTACTTCATCACCTAACTCTAAGGTCAATCTAAGTGCATTCACTGGTTTTCTTGCAAGCCTGAAGAAGGACATACTTCTTCTTCTTATGTGTTTAGTCTCATCATTATTGCTTCCATACCTAAGGGTAACCGGTATTCCGTTACTCAATTATCCTATTCATGAACTTCTTCCAACTAGGGATACATTCTACACAGCGGTTGAATTAACAATTATTATGTTATCTGTTGCACTAATTATTGAAGTGTTTAATGTGATCTTTACGCTTTTTTCTCATTTTTCAACTTTACTCAACCAAGACGACTCAGAGAATCTATCCTAATAGAACCAACCCAAGCTCATACTGCGTTCTTATTTCTTTTAATCAAATAGATGCACCGTTATTAGTCACCCAAATAAGACATACAATTGCTACATATTGGAGAGTTCCCAACTTTCTTTGGCTTCGCTCTTACACTGCACTTGGGGCACAAAACAGTATCACCAAACGACTTCTTTGATTCAGGTGTTGCATGGGAAAATGTAGACTGTTCTCTACGATTGGCATATGAGTTTTTTCCTCTGCTAGAAGATGATCTTGATGACGTTGACGGTATGCGAAAAGGGTCAAACGCCGGTGACGTTCGTCTATTTTCTTGGGCAAGTTCTACTATTTTTGCGATTCTAGCCGCCTCAGCTTTTCGCTCGTCTTCCTCTTTTTTCTTGAGCCGCTCTCTTTCCGCTTCCATTTCTATTTGTTCTTGCTCAATCCGAGCTAGCTCTACTTTAATTGTTTGGTGTACTTGCTCGTCTATCTCAGTTGTATCTACGGCGTATACCTTTTTACTCTCAATATCAAAAGTGAGCTCAGAAAACTCAACTAAACACGAGTTCCACTCATACCCAACATCTAGGTCATCTTGCATGTATGGCACTTGATAGTGGCAAGTTAGATATAGTTGGTCTTCTTTTTCAGATTTTTGTTTAGCTTCATCATCAAGAACAAATATATTGGCTTTGTTTGCATAACCTATGTCTAGCGTAGTGAACTGTTTAGGGTCAAATGACAAGAATACCCAAACGATGTAGGTATCGTTATCTCGATAAAAGTTTTCTCGTTGAATGATCACATCTAAAAAAGTCGTGTTTACTTGAAGCTCAAACACAACATCTTTTCTGCCCTCTTTAAACACTGAACTAATATCAGGACGTCGCCACTTTTTAGCCACACCAACATTGTTCTTCTCGCGAAATGTAGGCTCGATTCTAACTTCATCATCAAATAGCCTGTCAGCAATCAAATAGTCAGCTAATAGCTGTTTATTTTCCTTATGAGCCCGACCTTCCTTTTGGCCATTAAATAGCATGGCTCGTATTTCTTCCTGAGTGAAAATCGATGTTGTTTTTATTGGGCAGTCTTCAGAATTCTTCGGGTGGGCAAAAAACGTTGTTCGTTGAGATGTGGCTCTTAATACGACGGGTTGGAAACAGACGTTGCACAAAGCGACGGGAGTCGTTTTTCTATTCTCCTCAAGCTCTCGACGAAATTCGAAGTACTCCTTGTCACTACAAGTATCCAAAAACTCGTTTGCATCAAGTACTTTGTCTTTATCTGGAATAAACACAGAAGTCATATTTCGAACTGACACATCAATACCCTATCAATTTCATATTCTAACTTTAAATGTTATACACCGTTACGCATAACGTTTAAATGACATAGCATAATTTTTAGACGCTACGCTCACTTGATGGTGGTGACTATAGGGGTCGAAAAATTTTTATTTCACGAGGGTGAGCCGCGTAGGTGCCGCTTAAGAGCTAAGAAGAACCTATTTATTGCAATACACCTTACTATTGCTATTATCAATTATTCCAACACAATGCATTTACCGAATGAATCCACAACGCATTAAGGAATACTTTACATGGAAAGAAAACTAGGGCTCGTCGTTTTAATCCCCTTTTGTATTGCCACCATAGGGTGTCAAGCGACTTCAGGTGGCTATGAAGGCACGTATACACCAGAAGTTTGGAGCAAAGCAAAAGAAGGTGACCTACCAAATCTATCTAGTGAAGAATTTAACGAGCAAAGGGACACTTTTGTTGGCCTTTTATCTCAATTTAAGCAAAATGGGTTAGCCTTATTTGATACATCCTCTTTTACAAAATGCTCCCTTACTGCTGAACAAGCCAATAACATTACTTCTTTCAATCAATCTGACAATAGTGACTTTGTCACATCAAATATAGTTATAAGCTCCGACACAAAAACGTGTCTAAGTCTTCAGAACGATCTACGCTCTAATGTTAGCTTCCATTTTACTGCTGTTACTGCTTTTCATGATGGGTCAATGACAACTCATCAAGAAGGTTATTCAACTATCTCTGATGATACAAAAAAGCACTTTATAGTTCTAAATTCAAAAGTAGCAGACCCGACAATCGCCGGTACGAATATCAAATCTTTAACCTATCATAAAAGCGATAGTGAAGTTATTTTCACTCAGTTTGACGACTCCCCAGTTTTCAATACCATAGAGTCATATACAACTCCATCAAATGAAAGGGTTTCTGGGTCTTATGAGGGAAAATTACTAGATAATATAAGTATCGCTATCAAACCTAATGATCAGTTCACTCACTACGTATATTCAGAAAGCTTTGGGCCATATCCTATGACTCTCTGCATGAAAGACCGAGCTTCTGTTGATTTATCTCACTGCCTGGAAGCAAAATTTAGTAACGAGGCAACTAAGATTGTTGAGATGCTAAAAAACAAACCTACTAGCGTAAAAATTTCTGACGCCGTCTTCATTAGATCTACAAAAACACAACAATCAAATTCTAGTAACGAAAGTTCATCAAACTTTTGGGCTGTAGCTTTAGGTGCTGCAGCTGTTGCTTATGGTGTTGATCAAGGTTTGACAGCTGATAGTGCAGGCTCATTGGGTTCTGGTGTCTATGATTTAATCGCTGAAGGAGACGCTACTCAACTTAATAATGCGACGAAGTCATTAAAAGTGCAAAGCTACCAATCTTCAAACGTCACTGCTGACATGGAAATGAAAAATTTAAGTTCGGATAAAAAACTGACTACACCTTCACTTTCTCAGACCAGTTCTATTGCTGCTTCTCAATCAAAAGATTATGCCAACGAGACTTATATTGCAAAATACAAAACAATAATTAGAGAGTTCGATAAAGCAAACATAGATAGTTCTATGTATAAGCTCCTTTTAGAGGACGAACTTAAAAAGCCAAAATCGCCAAACCCATCTGCGGTTAATATAAAATCTAACCTCATTAATTCACTAAATTATTGTCAAAAAAGCTTAGAAGATGACCCTCAGTTAATAAGTCAATGTCACAATACAAACATGCTCTATTTTCAATACCTCGAATCAATTGGTACTGAAAAAGAGTCTGTCGCATGGGGGAATCACCAAAAAGCTTATAACGTGACTGTAAAGTTCTACGAAGCGACTAGGTAACTAAACTCAATACCTCCGCTATCTTGTCCAATGCTACTTCTCGTTAAGTAGCATTTTTCATATAAGCGCTTTAGTAACGTACTAGCCCAACTCTCCGACAAACCCAACCGCTCAGCAATTTGTGATGCTGTCACCTCCTCTCCTTCCGATATTGACTCCAAAACTCTCAGTTGTGTTTTACTCAATTTAACTCTGGCCACCTGATGAGGAACAATTCGAGCTGCGGTTATAAGAGACTCATTTATCGGCTCGCTTTGGCATAAAAACGCCATCTCATTATACTCCTCTCTAATATTCATTGAGATCATGCTTTAGGATCTGATTTGAAAGATCTTTTTGATGGAAAACAGAAGTGATGGCGGCAGGCGCTCGGCAGGTGTGCCAGCAGTTTTTTAGCCAATTATGGTAGGAAATCAGCGCTTCTTTCTTCTGAAGTTCCACTGTTGAATGGATATACACGACATCGAGTTTATCTTTAGCGTGATTAAGAAGAGACTCCGAAACCAAGTAATCAACTCCCAAGTCTGCCCATACAGTCCGAGCCAATTTACGAAGATCATGCGCCGCCCACTTCCCTTTGCTTACTTCACGAACTAACTCACTCGCCCTGGTATTGTGAATCGGTCCCTTATCTCGTTTGGTCAGAGGAAATACATTGTTTCCCTTGTAATGATGCCTCAACAACCACTGCTTGTATGATTGCAGATACTCAACCATCTGATCGGTTAGAGGATAAACCACTTCCTTTTTAGACTTCGTATTTCGCTCGGGAATACGCCATTGTTTAGCTTCAAAGCTAATATGGCACCACTTCGCTAACCTGGTCTCCCCAACACGAGTGCCGTGATAAAGCATAATCATACAAAGTGCATGAGATATTGGATTCGAGTTGCCTATCTGCTCAAGTGTAGAAAGGATATTAAGTGGTAATAATTTCGGTGGCTTTGGTCTAATTGGCTGGTCAATAAAGTCTGTCCACTTCATATCACTCATAGGGTTCACGTCCAACTTGTCCATTTTTTTCGCCGTTGAGAACGCCACCTTTATTAGCTGAAACATGCCACGAACATAACTCAACGAATATTGCTGGCTAAGTAACGCAACAATCAAACAATCATCAACGATGGAATGAGTAAGCGCTTCAAGGGAGATCCCATCAAAACAAGAATACAGATGTGCGTTAAACATACTTCTCATCCCAACCAATCGGCTAGATTCAACTTTTCTCAATCGTTCTTGCCTAGTGATATGCCAATCCAACACATCATTAACTGACTCAAAGAACTGATGCTCGACCAATGCCGTTCCCTGTTCTTTATGAAATTGGACCAAGTTCACCGCACTCACCGCCTTTGTCTTCGGAAAGTTCGCGAACACCTGGCTTGTCTGCTTCCCATTACGGTAAGTAAACAGTTTCCAACTTCCCTTTGAACGATCCTTTTTATACACGTAATACAAAGAAAGCCGTTCATCCTTCAACTGCCTTACTCCTGGAGCTTTTGCATATTGACGAATCTTCGCATCTGAAATCTTACACTTCACTGTTTGTGTTACTAACGCATTAGAATTTAAACGAATACCCATCTACGCCCCCGTTGAAGTTGCTTGAATCATCATTGTTTTCACCTGACGACCACGGCCAGTGAAGTTCACTGAATCTATCGAACACGTCCCACGAAACGCAGAAGGAAATGAATCATCTAAAACCACTAACCCCTCCGCAAAAGTTAACGGATTGGGGCTAGCATTGATGGTCACTTTTCTTCCTTCCCTCTGAATACGTCTTAACTCAGTAGAGCAAGCTTGCTGCGCTTCACTTAGGCTATTGCAGTCCTTTCCAATCGATTTAAATGGAGATGAACCCACCACTACCTCTTTTCTTGTTCCTGAATCAGTCGACAAATGAAACGCCTTCACGCCGTTGAAGTCATCTCGACCATCTAAATCAACGTCCACATTTAAAAATTCAGCTGACTTAAGCTCACTACTATCAGGGCATGACAACGTAATCGTCTCAACACGCTTACCACTCGCGGCGATCACTTCACCCTTTGGCGCAATCACATAAACGCCATCCACAATTTTGGCTACAGCGTCATATTGCTTTGCTAATCGGAAAATAAAGGCTGAGGTGCTTTCATCAGTGCGGTCAACATTCTCGATTTCAATTTTTTGTAATCGAGGATGGACAAAAATTGAAAAACCATGAGGAGTAACACAATCGGCAACCACTTTAGCTATCGTGACATTGTTCCAACTGGCTGATTTTCTAGATCGATACTCAGTAGAATCAGTAATAGAGAATGGCGCTACACTTAACACAAGTCTTAGCACTCTAGGGTTCAAACTCACAGAACGTTTGGATATGATGAATTCATCACGAAACACATTCCCCACATACACCTTATACTTTTCACCTTTAGGCGGAATGCCATCAATATCCTCAGAGAATATAGAGAGTGTCAGGCTATCCCCCTCCAAAGCATTACCATCGGTCAATTGCCAACTCTTTAATAACCCCATCATCAGTTCAGCGTTTTTTCCTACAATATTTAGCATTAGTTCCAACTCCGCGTAGCACTTAACAAGCGCTGGTTAGTTTTAATATCTGGAATAATCACCGAGCAATCCTCAGAAAACACCTCTCCACGTACATGCGGGTTTAATCTATAAAACTCTATTTCAATCAGATCACCATCTTGCTTCGTATGAAGGAACAACAGATCAGCAATGAGATAACCGGCTTTCGCTTGAACTCGCATTATCGAAACTCCATCAATTGCAAAGACACTTCCGTAACCATTGCTCGACCATCATGGATAAATTCTGATTTACCCTCTTTGATCTGCTTGATCGTCCATTTGCCTAAGTTAAACCCTTGGCCATCACTCACCTGTTGAGGCTCAGAAATCAGCTCTCTTAACGCATTAACCTTTTGTGCGGCGCCATAACGGGTCCACTTTGCAGTCAGATCTAATGACTCAAGTGGTAACCCCGTAAACTCAGATTTATTGCTGTCCATCAACGAAACTTCTGAATAGGCGCCGCTGGTTGTACGATCCATTTTACTAATGGCAGTTTTGTCTCCTACCGAGAAAACAAACTCGCCAATGACTATCTGGTGCATAAAGACACTCCAAATGATTAACCACGGTCAATGGCTGAAACAGATAACGAATCATCAATAGAAAGCCCAGGCATTCCACCAAACTGACGTTCCAATACGCTTTCAACTTCCATGCGAGCAAGTTGAACCAATCGTTGTTCATCCATACCAGGTACCGCATAAATGGGAGTCGATATTTGAATGGGAGGGAGAGAACGAGCCAACGACTCTTTGTTTTCTTTTTCCTCTATTTTGGTTTTAACCTCGCTTGAGGCCATGAGTTTATCCGGAGGGTTAGACAACTTGTCA
Organism: Vibrio sp. 10N.261.55.A7; assembly: GCF_002877365.1. GTDB lineage: Bacteria > Pseudomonadota > Gammaproteobacteria > Enterobacterales > Vibrionaceae > Vibrio. The sequence goes on along the minus strand of NZ_MCWZ01000320.1, from coordinate 4,188 downwards.
CCAAACCAACTACCTAGTAACTCACCACCAATATCACCCAGTAATGAACCTGCTAAACCACCAACAACCGTTCCAATGCCAGGCATAATCATTGTGCCAACTGCTGCCCCTAAACTGGCCCCTCCTAATCCACCCAATAATCCGCCTCCTTCAGTAATGGCGCCCTTGGTATCACCATCAGCTAAAGCAGTAGCGACATTAGCCGTAGATATCGCCATGGAAAGAGGACGAATAAGCTTATTCAGCCCAGATTTACCTAACCCTTCAGCTACATCACCACCGACATCAAGCGCATCTTGAGCCATAGCCATCGCGGGAGACATCGCAAGTGCACCCCCACCTAAAGCAAGTGGAATTGCACCACGTCTTCCACTAAATGAAGAAGACGCAAAGTTAAACGCTCGAGCAAGAGGATTACGAGACCGAACACGACTTGAGCGAGAAGACCGAGCTGAACGCCCACGGCTAGATCGACCTCGACCAGGGCGACCACCAGATCCAGACTCCATCAAAGTTCGGTTTAATCGTCCAAACTGTTTAGTCGCAAATTGAGCAGCTCTCCCACTTTCACTCGTTTCACGGTTTAACCCTTTGCGGAATAAACGGCTTTTATCAAGCGTATTACCAAATATAAGTGAGGCGGCTTTGCCTGCTAGCATCATCCCTTTGAGTGCAATGAAACCCGCAATACCAATGCCAAGTGCAGCTGTTACTCCTTGATTGGCAACCGCGAAATCAGTTAACAGCGTGACACCATCACCCAATGGTTCTAAAACCCAATTTAGAGCGGGTAACAATGCTGTACCAATAACAACACTCAGGCGGTTCAACTTATTTAAAAAACGATCAATGCCATTCTCCGAAGTAGAAATTCGAGAATTGAACTCATCTTGTAATGACTTGGTATGCACCGATTGCTCTTCGTTAGCCAACTTAAGCGTCTTTCGGTATAAGTCCGTATTCTCAGCAAGTGAAGCAACAGCACCCTTGGCTTCCTCACCAAAGATTTGAGATAACAATGCCCCCTGCTCTTCAATCGGAGCCTGCTTTATTGCCTCTAATAGATCCAGTAACGTTCCTGAAGCATCGGACTGCATCGACGCAGCTAAATCAACTGAATCAAACCCAATCGAGTTTAATGCCGATTTTTGAGCAGACGTTGCAGCTTGTCCCATCGTTAAACGGCTAGAGATATTTTTTAGCGCCGTGGCAGAACGTTCTTCACCCATACCCGTAGAAAGTAAGGCTGCAGACAGTGCCGCTGAATCATTGATAGAAAATCCCGCCATCTTTGCAGTCGCACCTTGGCGAGACATAACACCTGAAACATCACGAGCTTTAGAATTTGAATTGGCTGAAAGGTAATTTGCTAAGCCAGCTAGACCCACTGCACCGTCATGATCTAGTCCAAGCGCAGATTTAAAAACTGACAGTGTTTCACCCGCTTGCCCCGCTTCCATATCAAAGGCAACACCCATTGCAGCAGAGTCCAAGACGAAAGCCTTAAGCTCATCCATATCTTTGATGCCACTTTGACCACCGGCAGCAAGCATGGCATTGATATCATTGGCACTGAGTCCACCGCCCTCTTTAGAAGCCGAGGTTTTCAACGACCAAGAACGCATATGTGCCGACTCTTCAGGCGACATATCCACGACCTTTTTCACATCAGCAAAAGAAGACTCATTTTTTACGGCGCTCCACACTGTTGCTGCTACTGGTGCCGCAGCTATAGCAAGAGAAGTCGCTTGGCTCCCTATTTCACTAAGCTTTGCACTCCGACCATCAATGCGAGACTGAATAGCCTGCATTTCTTTCATACGAGCTGTTTGCTTGGCAATGGCAGCTGTAGCTTTAACAGATCGTTTCTCTAATCGTTGTTGTTCATCACCAAGGCGACGAGTGTTGATACCAGATTCTTTAAGTGCAGAGCCAAGCCCTCGTAACTTATCCTTCTGTTTTGTCTGCTTATCAGTCAGTTCGCTAACGCGCCGAGTTGCCTTCTTGTAAGCAAGATTCAAATCAGACGTACGCACTTTGCTTTGATGCATTTCAAGATTTAACGACTCTAAACGGTTTTGAGCTTGATGAAGCTGCACCTTTATTTTTTCGGCGCCATCACCCGATGCTTTCTTAAGTTGAGCATTAAGGCCTTTTATTTTTGATTCCGTTTGGCTAAACGCAACCTTTAAGCCCGTTGCTTGAGCCTTGTTTTCTTCTAATTGCTTACCTAGCCCAGCGACATTTATCTCAGCTTGTTTTGATTGCTCTCTTAGCTTTGTCATCCGCTTAATAGCAGATTGATAACCCTCAACATTTTTCAATTG
>NZ_MCWZ01000320.1:0-1239 GCF_002877365.1 Vibrio sp. 10N.261.55.A7 | reverse complement strand
GAGAGTTTAAAGAGATCACCTCACTGCGTTGATTAGCGATCGCGGCCGTTAAACGTTCAGCGGCAGAGGTGGTGGAAGCAATGTCTTCAATACCTTTAACCGTGGTATCAAGAACGAGACTTATCTTATCGGCCATTTCGGGCTCCAAGTTTTGACAAAATCAGCTCATATCGACGCACTGCTACATCTTGATTCCATTGGCGTAATTCAGACTCTGACGTATTGCGGTGCATCGGAATGAGGTCGATTAAAGACTCAACGTCTTGGGGCGAAAGAATCCCGCCGATTGTTGAAAAAAAGCGCCCACCTGCGGTTTTAGCGCAAGGTAGTCATTCAAAGAAAGGAATTGAAAGTCTTCTTTTTGAAGACCGGTGACCACACGAAACATGAAATCTTCACGCTCCTCGTCATCCTCAATATCTGCGATAGCCTCAGAGTGTTGAACCTTGGGCACTTGAAACTTGATACGACTGAACTTATCTCCCGCTTCGTTTTCAAATGGCTCAAGTAAATCAAACTCAAAGCAGTCACCCGTAAGCTTTTTGCCCTGAATACCATCACTTGGCTTTAATACCACGTCACAGATGTCTTCATACAACTGAAGAAAATCAGGTGAATGCAGCGTATTGAATTTCTCGAATTCTAATTCTGCACAATGTAGAATGACGGCCTTGCGCTGCTCAAACTCTTGCTTAGCTGTCATGTTAGTGAGTTTGATATGCGGCAGGGATTTAAAGTCAGCCGTCGAAATGGTTTTCAGTGTCACCGTTCTTAGATTTGTAACCTGCGCTTGAAGATTGTCTGTCTTGCGCTGAAGTGCTGAAATTTCGTCTTCAGTCGCTTGTGTCGTTACTTGAGTTAGCTTCTTTTTAAGCTGAAGTAACTCAGCCTCTAGCTCTTCGCTTTTAGAAGTATCCCAACTGAAGAACTTGAGTACGCTTGTTTTATTGATCATGAATTTTATCCATAAAAAAGCCCCACTTACAAAGTGAGGCTAACTAACAGCTATTCGTTTTACTGTTTAAATTCCCGCAACACCCATCAAATTAACACCGCCCACAACAGATTTACCCGTGTCGACATTGATGTCATGAACGACCATTCCAGTGTCTGTCAGCTTGTAAGCTTTACACGTGCCTTCGATGGTCACCGTCGGCTTTTCGCCCATTTTAATGGCGTCTTTCTTGATGTTAGTAATTGGACCATAGAGAGAGTAAAGCTCTTTGTAATTCATACCGT